>JBAZHO010000103.1:0-6874 GCA_041652375.1 Opitutales bacterium
TGCTGCCTTTATCTGGATGTGCGGACAGGTGTGCTTGCGCATTAGTTTGAGGTGTTCGGTCGTCGCGCCTTTGTAGCTGTATTTGCCGTCCGGGCCTTTTACGAAGCCGTAGCCTGTGGAGGTCTTGACGAAGGCCACGTCCGCTTCGGAGCTGATTTCGCAGAGGCGGATTATTTCGGCTTCGCTCAGGTAGTCGTTCTCGAAGATCACTTTGAGGATGGAGCCTGCCGCCTTGACGGTTTCGTTTATCACGCGCACTTCCCGCGCGACGTAGGTCCAGTCGCCGCCTTTGACTTTGCCGATGTTCACGACCATGTCGATTTCGGCGGCTCCGGCCATTGCGGCGGCTTCGGCTTCGATGACTTTTATGCCCGTGGTGCTGTTGCCGTGCGGGAACCCGATCACGGCGCAGGTCAGCACGCCGGAGCCGCTCAGCGCGTCGCGGGCCAGCGTGACGTGGCAGGGCTTTACGCAGGCGCTGGCCACGGCGTAGTCGCGGGCTAGTGCGCAGCCTTCGATGATGTCCGCATCGCTCATCGTGGGATGAAGGAGCGAGTGGTCGATCATCTTGGCCAGTTCGTTCAGCGTGGGCGTTTTGCTCATGGTTATAGCGATTTAAAAAGCAAATCCCAAAACCCAGAATTTCTATCCACAGATGAGAAGGGATGAAACAGGGATTAAAAATTCCAGAAGCTATTCTTCTTCAATAATCTGTGGAAATCTGTGTAATCTGTGGATAGAAAATATCTTCTTCTGGTATTTCAGCGAACATTGAATGTCGCTATAGTGTGCCAGTCTTAGACGGCTTCTTCCTCGGCTTCCACGGCGCGGCGGGCCATGTCGCCAAGGGCCACTAGGTCCAGCTTGCCGGAGGCCAGCGTCGGGATGGTTTCCACGCGGCGGATGCGGCGCGGGATCCAGAGGTTCGGCAGGCCTTCGGCGGAGAGCTTTTCGCGCAGGGTCGCGGCGTCGATGTCCATCACGGTCAGGAGCACGAGGCTTTCGCCTTTGGCGTCGTCCCGCGCACCGGCCACGGCGAGCATCGGCACTTCGCTTTCTTCAAGATGGTAGGCGCTGACTATGGCTTGTTCCACGGTTCCGTGCGGGATCATTTCGCCCGCGATTTTCGAGAAGCGGCTGATGCGGCCTTCGATGTGCAGGTTGCTATGTTCGTCAAAGCGGGCGAGGTCGCCGGTTCTGAACCAGTCGCCGTCCAGAGCGCGGTTCGTCGCTTCGAGGTCGCCGAGGTAGCCTTTGAAGACGTTCGCGCCGCGCAGGTAGAGCACTCCGGGGCTGGTCGGCGCGATGGTCTGTCCCGTGGCGTCGTCCACGATGCGGGCCTGCATGCCGGGGAAGAGTATGCCCGTGCTTTCGGTGTAGCTGCTGGCTTTGCCGTTGTTGACGGGTTCCAGATCGACGGCCACGGCGGGCGAGGTTTCTGTGATTCCGTAGCCGATCACAAAGGGGCTGCCCATGGTCTTTTCCCAGAGTTGCGCGAAGCCCGCCGGGGGTTTCTCGGCCCCGGCCACGGTTACGCGCAGCGTGCGCAGCATCTCTGGATCGACTTTCTTGAGGTAGGGGCGCAGCAGGGTGGGGGTTCCGATCAGGAAGCTGACTTTCTCGTCCTGCACGGCTTGCGCCACGCGGCGCGTTTCCAGCGGGTTGGGCAGGCAGACGGTCTTCATCACGGCCATCATCGGGTACCACACGTTCACCGTGAAGCCGAAGCTGTGGAAGATGGGCAGGTTCGCCATGACGATGTCCGTCTTCGGGCGGAACATGCGCACCTGCGCGATCTGGAGGCAGTTGGCGATGATGTTGCGGTGGCTCAGGGCGACGCCTTTGGGTTCCCCGGTGGAGCCGCTGGAAAAGAGCAGGGCGGCCTCGCGGTCCCCGCCGTTGTTGGGCAGGCCCAGCCTGCGCATCAGAAAGCGCGGCGGCAGGCAGAGCACGGCGGCGTACCAGGCGAGGATTTCCGCCTTGCCGATCTGGCCCATAAGGTCCGCAAAGTCCAGCACTTCGTCCGTCCAGGGGAAGTTGGGCAGTTTCTCCATCATGGGGCGGGCGCTGACGATGTGCGTCAGCCCGGCCTTGCGAATGCACAATTCAGCGGACTTGCGCCCGGTGGCAAAGTTCAGGTTGACGGGGATTTTGTCCGCCATCGCGGCAGCGAGATTCGTCAGCGAGCCTGCCAGACCGGAGGGGAAGACCACGCCTATGCGTTGGCTGGGGATCTTCCTGAGCCTGCGGGAGATAGCGATGGCGGCGGCGAGGAACATGCCTGCCGACATCTCGCGCCGTTCGCCGCTCAGGTCCACTATAAGTGACTTGAGGGGCTTTGCGGCGAGGGCCTTGAAGGCCATGCGGGCTATGTGTCCGTTGAGTTCGGGGCGGCTGGAGAACTCGTCATATCCGCGATCGACGATGAATGAATCACTGGCGCTCATCTTTACGTTGACTGGATTTGTAGTTGCATTTCTGCGGATAATCAATGTTTTCGCATCGTTCGCGCCTCTGCTTTGTCCAATGCTCGTTTACATGACCGTTGCGATTGCTTAGGCTGGCGTCGTTGTTCCGTCTGGGTCAATCCCGGCCCTTTCCTTTGGCAACTTCACTTCTTTGGCCCGTTCCCGTTTTTCTTCTTTCAGGCCGCTCGCATACACCGTGCTGCTTCTGTGCGCATGGTGGGCCGTGCCGTCGGCGGTTAAGGGCTTGGTGCGCAACGCATTCTACGAGGCGCAGGCCCCGGCTTGGTCGGCGCTTTCCTATCTGGGGGACCTTCAGTCGTTCTGGACGGACAGGACGCGCACGCGCGCCAATCTTATCGAGGCTGGGCGCGACCTTGCCCGCCTGAACTCTGCCTATCTTCTGCGTCTTCAGGAGGCCGGGGCAAGGGATGACGAGCTTATGCGCATCGAGTCCATGCTCGCTTTGCCTGCTTTGCCGGAGTGGCGTTACGTCGTGGCGCGCGTGGTGCGGCGCGACTTGGATACTTGGTGGCAGCAGATCGTCATCCGGCGCGGGGCGTCGGATGGTTTGCAGGTGGGCGACGGCGTGGTGTACCGCGATGGCGTCGTGGGGCGCGTGGTGGAGGTGCATGCCTACACGTCCGTCGTGGAGCTTGTCAGCAGCGCGTCTTTCCGCGTCGCGGCCCATGTGGAGGGCGACTTGAGGCCGGTCACTTACGTAGGCACGCCCGCGCCCGTGTTCCGCGACCCCGGCGGAGAGGCGACGAACCTGCCCGCCGATATCATCACGGACCCGAATCAGCCGCGTCGTCTTGTTACGAGTCGCTTGGGCGGCGCTTTCCCGGATGGGTTGACGATCGGGTTTCTGCGCCGGATGGAGCCGGAGCCGGACGGTCTTTTCCAGCGTTCGGATGTGCTTCTGAATCCGGGTCTTGTGGGTATTCAGGAGGTGGCCGTTCTGGTGCCCATTCTGCGCGAGGTCGCGCCGGTGCAGGGGGGGGCTTCCGCAAGGTAGGTTTTTCGATGGCCAGACGTCGCAAAAACGCCCGTTATACGCGCCTTTGGCTGCCGCCGCTGCTCAGTCTCGCTCTGGCGGCTTTCGTCCAGCATGCCTGTCAGATGTTGTCGGCTTCGCTGGTCCCGGGTTTGTGGTTGCACGTGGATGCGCTTTTCCTGCTTTTTCCACTGTTGTATCTGCGTTTCAAGCATGGGTTGCCGCAGGTGGTCCTAACGGCGCTGGCGCTCGACGCCATGTCCATGGGTCCGTTCGGGACGCGGCTGGTCCTGTATAGTCTCGTTCTGGCTTTGGCCCTGCCTTTCCGGGTGCGCATCAGGCGGGAGAATCCGTTGCATACGTTGTGGGTGGCGATGGGCGTGAATTTGTTCGTTTTCGCCGGGTTGGAACTGGTGGCGTTGTTTTGGTCGGTTCACATGGCGGGCGTCCCGGCGGAGCGGGTGTTGGTGGATTTCCTCATATCCGAACTGGTGGTCGGCTTGTCCGCTTTCTGGTGGGTGGAGCTTCAGCGTCAGTTGATTATATGGATTTCAGCAGAGGACCCAGCCAGCTTTCCAATCCTAAACTAACACAAGGGGCGACGGCCCCTTGACCCTCCGATGCTTGCGCATCGGGCAGGGGCTGTTCGCCCCTACGCATGCTTCGCATCGCTACCCCGGATAACCTGCCGATCACGATTCTGGATGCATGGACGCTTGCCCTTCTTGGGATAGGCGCACGTTAGTCGCCGTAAGGGCGCAGCCCTTCAGGATGCGCAAGCATCCACGGGTCAAGGGCGCGTCCGCCCTTGGCGGGAGAGGATGAAGATGAATTGTTGGGCTAGTCCGGCTTGTTCGCCGAAAAGATTTCTACCGAATTCCGCTGTCTGTTCGGGATTCAATCCCTCCAGACCATACAAGTCGGCCATCGCGCGGGAAATCCACGTATCCACCGGGAAAGGCGATAAGGCGCTCGTGCCGCTGAACAGCAAGGCGCAGTCCGCAATCTTGCCGCCCACGCCCGGCAGCTTCATGAGCAGCTTGCGCGCCCCCGCGTAAGGCTGCGCCCTGACCAAGTCGAGGAAACCCGGCCTGAGCGCCAAGAACGCCGCCGTGCCAGCGACGGACCTCGCCCGGTAGCCCAGCCTGCAGCCCCGCAACGCGGCCTCGTCAACCCCTGCCAGCCGCTCCCACGACGGCAGCGCATGCATGCCCGGCAGAAGCTCCTGCCCGAAGGCGCGGGCCAGACTATCCAGCACCTGCTTGATCTGCGGGATGCGCTTCATCGGACTGCACAAGAAACTCAGCAACGCCTCATCCAGCGAAAGGCTCACGATGCGCAGGCCGGAGCAAGCGCTCACGGCGCGGACCATGACTGCATCGCCCCGCGAACCCAGCGCGGAGTAATACTCGCCGTAGGGCAAATCCAGCCCCAGCAGCCCCCGCAAGGCGGGCACGGCATCCAAGCCAGAACCTGCGGGGAAAGACGCCTCAAGCCCGCCTGCGGACTCGCGCAAGCGCGCGACGCGCCTGCCCCAGATTCCCGTCCAGACGCCGTCCGCGCCCATGTTCCAGCGGAACATCTGGCCGCCGTCGAGCGTCTCGCGCAGGCCATCCCGGCTGAACGCTGGCTGAACTGGCAGAGCTTCCCAGTCCGTCCAGAGGACGGGCGCGCATTCGGACGCGGGCGAAAGAGCGTTGTCGGCAAAAGGCATGGCGGACGGGTCCGCAGTGGAGCGGTCCCTGTTGCGTAAGAACGACGCCGCAGCCCTGCTATTCCGCAGGCATTTCCCAGAGAAAGCTGTGCTTTTCGGCAAGCGTCGCGCCCGCCGCGTCGCGGATCGTCAGCCGCCACGCAAGGACCGTTTCCGCGCTGTGCGCCTCGTCGGTCAGGCCGAGGAAAAGGGCTTTGCCCATGCTGCCCGTGGCGCTGGAGAAAGGCAGGGTGAGCAGTTCGGTCTGGCCGTCGCTGCCGCGTATAATTTCCATAACGAGCGAACAACCCGCCTGCAGTTCACGCGCGGGGGTGTCGAGATCGACAATAAAATACCGACCCGCCTTACAGGTCGGGTCGGTACGAAAATACGTGCGTCTTCCCGCGCATTCCCTGCCGCTTGTGATCTCGCTGATCGAGGTCAGTTCCTCCTCGCTGTATGTGCGGGTGCTGACCTGCCTGATCGTAAGAGCGGAAAGCGGACCCGCCGCCATTGCGGCAAGTGCTGCAAAAAGTGCGATGCGCGGGCCTGAAAGCATGCGGGGGCCGCTTATTTGGCCGTTGCGAGGATTCTGGCCGCCTTCTTGCGGCGCTCGTTGTAGGCCTTGCGGCGGCGGCGTTTGATTCCCTTGTTGTACTGCTGGCTCATTTATGAAAAGTTTGAATGTGAATGAAGGCGAGAGGATGGACTTGAGTCGTCATGCCTGTCAAGCGCGGCATGACGTATGACGCACGGTGTTTCTTGCGTGGTCGGTTTTCTATTGTCATTGTCTGGCCTGTGGACGACACGGCGGACAAGGCTGCGATGGAAGCGCGGATGCGGCGGGCGATAGACCTCGCGCGACGCGCATGGGGGGACACGCATCCGAATCCCCACGTCGGGGCCGTGATCGTGGCCCCGGACGGCAGCGTCGTCGGCGAAGGCTGGCACGCCCGCGCCGGAGCGCCGCACGCGGAGGTTGCGGCCCTGCTCGAAGCCGGGCAGCGGGCGCGCGGGGCGACGCTCTACGTCACGCTTGAACCCTGCTGCACGCAAGGGCGCACGCCGCCCTGCACGCAGGCCATACGGGACGCCGGAATCGCCCGCGTGGTGGCGGGCGCGACAGATCCGAACCCCGCCCACGCAGGCAGGGGTTACTGCGTTCTGCGCGAGGCGGGCATCAAAGTCGTCCACGGGATTCTCGAGGACGAATGCGAGGACCTGAACCTGATTTTCAACCAGTGGATATCCAAGGGGCAGTCGCTTTTCGCCGCCAAGGTTGCGACAACGCTCTGCGGGCACATCGCCACCCGGACGCGGGATTCCAAGTGGATCACCGGAGATGAGGCGCGGGCGGACGCGCACCGCTGGCGGCGCTACTTCCCGGCCATAGCCGTAGGCTCCGGCACGGTGCTCGCGGACGACCCCCGCCTGAGCGTTCGCCAGCCCGGCGCGGCGGAAAGCTGCCCGCTGCGCTTCGTGTTCGACCGCACGCTGCGCACGGCGCGCGGCATGCTGCCGGGCCTTTACCGAGACGCATACCGGGCGCGCACCACCGTGGTGACGGACGAGAACGCCCCGACCGACGGGGAGGACATCCTTTGCGAGCTGGGCGTCAGCGTGCTCCGCCTGCCGGAAGGCGCTCCGTTCTGGCCCGCTTTCCGCACGCATTGCGTGCGGGACGGCATCACCGGAGTGCTCTTTGAAGGCGGTTCGGAG
>JBAZHO010000104.1:0-6801 GCA_041652375.1 Opitutales bacterium
CCGGGGGACGATGTGCATGAAATCGATGTCCTCCGGCGGACTCTTGTCGGTCGAACGCGCGGCGATGACGCGCATGGTGTTGTTCGAGGCGCGCCGCAGTCCGTAGGTCTGGCCGAACTCCGTGTAACGGGAAAGGGCCTTGGCGAAAACGCCCTGAATCTGCGCGTCTTCCATCTTGAAGCTGGTCCCGTAGAAGCGGGAAAGCTCCGAGGCTTTTGACTTGAACCTTCCCGCGTCCAGAGACACGTCCATCGCCAGCTCGCACACGCGGACGGAGAAGTCCGACAGCACGATCAGCTCGTCGTCGGGCCTCAATATAGAAGCGTTTACCAGAGTGTGCGGCAGCTTCTGAATGGTGCGCAATATGTCTCTTGGCAACTGCGCCCCCTGAAGCAGGGCGAAACTCAGTTCCAGCGGCGTGAGGCCGAACACCTCGCGGAACGCGGCGTCCTCCCCTTTGTCCACTGCCAGATCGAGCGCCAGCCTGTAATCGTCGATCATGAAGGTCGTTATCATCAGCCGCCCGTAGCTGCGCAGAGACGTGCACACGAAGGCAACCTCGGCGTCGCCGCCGCGATCCTCCATGAGGGACTGGGCGAACAGGCCGCTTGAAAGGGCGAACGAGGCCACCTCGCGCTGCTCCGGGGCGGTGAGCGTCTGCGCGGCGTTCTCCGCCAGCAGCATGGACATTGCAAGATTGCGCACGCGCTCAAAGCCTATCACCTGAATGGACTGGCTGACCGTGTTGACGGGCGTGCCGCTCGGGTTGTAGCCCATTGTGTTGGCCGCCGCGATGACCTTGGCCGTCACGGCCACGTCCTGCTCGATGATCTCGGCCAGCTCGTTGATCGTTATGGAAAACGCCTTGGTGGACAGCTCCTTGATCAGGCGGACAACCTCCGGCATGCCCACGACCTGCCCCTTTTCCATCGCGTTCTTAATGCGCTGGATGGTGCTGTTGGCCAAGCTGTCGTGTTCGGCTCCATTATCCATGATCAAGGGGACGAAAAGGTGATGAGAGTGAAGGAAAACAGTATAAACGTCAAAGTCGGGATATCATTGTTCTATAACGATTTCCAAAAAGAAAACCGAAACAAAACCCAGAATTCTTATCCGCAGATAAGCAGGGATAAAAAGGGATTGGAAAATCAGAACGTCTTATTTCTCAATAATCTGCGTAAATCCCTGCTTATCTGCGGATAAAACTGTTCTCTTTATTCTTTGATATTGCACCCGGAGCGATTCAACTTCGACGCATCGACAGGTTCCGTCAATACTACGCCTTTTCACTCTCACTATTTACATTGTCCTGATTCTTTTTCCTGTGGCTAATGTCCAGAAACAGGTTGTAGCTGGCCACCAGAGCCGGAAAGAGGTTCGAAAGCACGCCCACGGAGTCCCGCTTGCCCATCGTGAAATATGACAGCACGCAGAGGCTGCCCACAAGGCTCATGATCCAGAACATCGTCGGGAAAGTCGGGCGGCTTTTCTTTGCGGATGCCCACATCTGGACCAGCCAGCGCCCGGCGAACATGAACACGCCGCCGTAGCCGATGATCTTCCACATCGTGATGACGAGCAGAACCTCGTGGCCGAAAACGTTGAATGTGTGCGAATACAGGGGATCGTTCATGGTCTTGGGGGATGAGGGAAAGTGAAGGGAACGGACGCGCCGCTTCAGGGAACGTCAACGCGCTCCACGCCCGGGTAGTGAACCTTGCGCTTGAGCAGCCATGCGACGCCTATCAGATCGTAGATGCCGCGCAGGGCACGGTCCCAGTTGGTGTATTTGGACGCACCGCTCGAACGGGGGCGGTGGTTGACGGGAATCTCCTCAATCCGCAGCCCGGCCTTTGTGAACGTGGCCGCCATGTAGCGGTGCATGCCGTTGAAGGGCACGAGGAATTCCACGGCCTCGCGCCTGAACATCTTGACGGCGCAGCCCGCGTCGTGAACGCCGTCGTCCAAGAAAACGCGGCGGATGCTGTTCGCCGCGCGGGATGCAGCGCGCTTGCTCCAAGTGTCCTTGCGCTTGGCGCGGCGGCCATATACGACGTCGGCCCCTCCCGCGCGCAGAATGTCCAGCATCTTTGCGAAATCCGCCGGGTCGTTCTGCCCGTCGCCGTCCACAGTGCCGATGAAACGGCCAGCCGCCGCCCGCAGGCCCGCGTAAACGGCTGCGCTCTGGCCCCGGTTCGCCGACGCGCGGATGCCCGTCACGCCGGGGACCGAACAGATGGCCGCCCATGTGCCGTCGGAACTGCCGTCGTCCACGGCCACGACTTGCGCGCCGGGCTGGCAGAGGAGTATCTCCCGCAGCACCGGGGCCGCGTTACCGGCCTCGTTGTAGAAGGGCACCACTATGGACAGCTCTGGTCGCTCGCTCATATCGAAAAGATTGCGCCTCAGTTCTTCCATGAAATGGGCGCGAGCGGCAAGACTCTATGTTGTCCGCGCGCCATTCCTAGGCCCTTCGTCCAGTCTCAGCGCCCGCGCAAGCCCGTAGCCCGTGAAATACACCACGCCGAAGGACCAGAGCACGTCGCTGGGCCAGTGCGCGCCCTGCGCCATGCGCGCCGTGCCGATGAACACGCCCAGCGCGACGCCGCCCCAGAGCCACGCCAGCGCGGCGCGGCGGTTCTTCGCCAGCAGGATGAAGTAAGGGAAAGTGAAGAAAAAGCCCATCGCGGCATGGCCGGACGGGAACGAGGTGCGCCCCTCGCCCGACGGACCCATGAGCCACGCGGGGCGGAACTGGTATTCGCCGCCGAATTGTTCCACCTGCCGGGGGCGCGGACGGCCCCAGTTGTCCTTCAGCACCACATTGACGAGCAGCCCCGGACCGAGAATCAGCAACAGGAGCACGAAGGCGGCGCTCCTGCGGGCGGGGCGGAAGGGGCGCATCCAGATGCCCGCCAGAAGAAGCACCAGAGCGACGAAGGCGGGGATCCAGCCTAGCAACTGCCCGTAGCTGTAAGCCAGCGCGAAGGGCAGGATATTGCCAACGGGCCAGCCGCCCTGATCCGCGTGGTAAAAATATGCCGCCGCGCGAAGGTCGATCGGAGTGAGCCACGCGACGAGCGTTCCCGCGATCAGAACGAGAAGTGGGATGAACACGGCGTAAGAACAGGCTTTGCGGCTCAATTCGCGCCCTCCGCCGCCCCGATGAACGAGGCCCAGTAAAGGCTGAAACGCAGCATGCGCCCGTTGCCCACGTCCACGGTCACATCGCCCACGGGCTTCGACGCCGCCAGCGAGGCGCGCAAGTCGTCGGGCAGCACGCCGTCCTTCATGGCGGACACAATCAGAATGTCGTGCCCCTTGAGCGCGTCCAGCCCGCCCCAGATTTCGTACTGGCTGTCCAGTTCCCCCGGCGAGGCCCAGTGATAGACGCGGGGCTGATCCGGCAGGTAGAAGGCCAGTTCGCTGAGGTTGTAGCGATGCCCCGCCACGAGAATCGGTGCGTCCGAACGGGGCAGCAGCTTGCGCGCATCCTGTATCTGCCGTGCATATTCGTCCCAGCCGCGAAGGCGGGCCAGAGGATCGAGCTTGCCGCCCGTCATGCCGGATACGCTGATTATCACGGGCATGACGTAAACAAACGCGCTCATCGCCACCGCGACCCATAGGCCGGGACGCGCCCAGCTTTTGAGCTTGCTGGGGAAACGGAATGCGGACGCGTCCGCAGTGCAGGCCCAGCCCGCCAGAAGTATCATGCCCGCCGGATAGAACGCGGCGGCCCAGTTGCCGTTCATGCTCTGGCGCAGGGTCATAAGCAGCACCAGCGCGAGCGGCAGACCGCTAAAGACGACGAGAAAGCGTTCGCGCGAGGCGATGCGTTTCCAGCTCCAAATGCCGCTTATGGACAGGCCGAATACAAGTATCGCCAGCACCGGGGAGAGCAGACCGAGTTGCATGCCCGCGAACTCCCCGAGGTTCTTCGGAAAGCTCAGGAAGCCGTCGCCCTGAAAATGGTGGCCGGTGTGCAGGAAGGTTATCCAGCCGTGATGCGCATTCCAGACCAGCGTGGGGACGAGAAAGAGATATGAGACGCCGAAAACCGCCCAGAGCAGTGGCGTGCGCAGTTTCGCGCGGCTATCTTCACCGTCGAAATACAGGTAAATTACTGCCAGAACCGGGAAGGCCCACATGATCTGCTTGCTCAAATGACCGAGACCAAGCGTGACGCAGAGCGCGAGGGCGAACAGGGTTCGTTTCCACCCTTTATCCGAATGGAGGCAGGCATGTAAAAGGTAAAGCGCGGCACACCAGAAGAACAGCAGCGGCGCGTCGATGGTAAGGAGCAGGTTCAGCACGGCGGCTCCGGGCATAGCGGCCAGCATTGCGGCTGCCCAGAAGCCCGCCTTGCCCCCGTACATGCGCCGTCCGAGCAGGAACACAAAGATCATGCTGCCGGAGCCGAGGATTGCCGCCCATATGCGCAGGCCGAAGGCGGTGTTGCCGCCCGTCCAGCCCGCGAGGGCCATAAGCCACGCGATGAGCGGCGGCTTGCTGAAGTAACCCCAGCTTAAACGGCGGCCCCAGTCCCAGTAATAGGCTTCGTCGCCCACTAGATCGCAGGGGATCAGCGCCGCGAAAAGGGCGCGGACGACAAACACCGCGAAAAGAAGAATCCAGAAGCGCGTGACCCAGTTTACAGTCACCGTCCTGCGCGCGGCAGTCTTGATAAAGGCATCGTCCAGCACGTCTTCCTTTACAGCCTAGAGGCACGGTCTTTGCAACCGGTTTCAGCCGTCGCAACACCTGAAGGAATCAGTCGTTATGTCATGCCTCGAACGTATGCCGCAGTATTCACTCAGAAACCATGCTCGAATATTACGCATCAACAAATCACGATACGTTGAAATAAAATCTTGAGAAAATTTCTGATAGGCCCGATAAGAATACCATGACACACACGTTCAAGTTCTCGTCCGAATCCGTCGGAGAAGGACACCCGGACAAGGTGGCCGACTACATCTCCGACAGCGTCCTCGATGCCTGCCTCGCGCAGGACCCGGCAAGCCGCGTGGCCTGCGAGACTCTGGTAAAGAGCAACATGGTCACGGTTGCGGGTGAGATAACGACGAAGGCGGTGTTCGACTACAACGAGACCATTCGTCAGGCCGTGCGCGAGATCGGCTACAACAGCGACCGCGACGACCCCGTGTTCCACGCGGACAACATTTTCATCAACAACTACCTCACCAAGCAGTCGCCGGACATCGCGCAGGGCGTGGATGCCAAGGCCGCCGAGGGCAAGGACACAGACGAGCAGGGCGCGGGCGATCAGGGCATAATGTTCGGCTACGCCTGCAACGAGACGCCCGAGATGATGCCCGCCGCGATCATGTTCGCGCACCGCGTTCTGCGCCGCCTCACGGAACTGCGCAAGGCGGGGGCCGTGGACTGGCTGCGCCCCGACGCCAAGAGTCAGGTCTGCGTGAACTACACGAACGGCGTTCTGGACCATATCGACAATGTCGTGGTGTCCACCCAGCACCGCGAGAGCGCCTCGCATGCGGAGATCAGGGAGTTCGTCATCAACGAGGTGGTGAAGAAGGTCCTGCCGGCGGAACTGCTTTCGGACAAAACGGAGTATTTCATCAACCCGACGGGCAAGTTCGTCGTCGGCGGGCCTCAGGGGGACTCCGGCCTCACCGGGCGCAAGATCATCGTCGATACCTACGGCGGCTGGGGTCGCCACGGCGGCGGCGCGTTCTCCGGCAAGGATCCGTCCAAGGTGGACCGCAGCGCGGCGTATTTCTGCCGCTGGGTGGCCAAGCACATCGTCGCGGCGGGCCTCGCGGACATCTGCGAGCTTCAGGTCGCCTACGCAATCGGCTACCCGAACCCGACGTCGATCCACGTCGAGACTTTCGAGACGAACAAGGTTCCGACCGAGGTGATCGTCGATGCCGTCAAGAAGGTGTTCAACTTCAAGCCAGCGGCCATCATCCGCCAGCTAGACCTCCTGAAGCCGATCTACCGCCAGAGCACCAACTACGGGCACTTCGGCAAGCCCGACATGCCGTGGGAAAAGCTGACCAAGGTGGACGAGCTGAAGGCCGCCGCCGGGGTGTAGGCACAAGCAACACTTCGTTTTTCATCAGCGAAAATCCGCGTTTATCTGCGGTTAACTATTTTATATTATCAATGAGCACAAATACAGCACGCCTGCCTTACAAAGTAGCGGATATTTCTCTTGCCGACTTCGGTCGCATGGAGGTCGAGATCGCCGAGAAGGAGATGCCGGGTCTCATCGCCACGCGCGAAAAGTATGCCACGTCCAAGCCGCTCGCGGGCGTGCGGATCATGGGCAGCCTGCATATGACTTTGCAGACTGCCGTGCTGATCGAGACGCTCAAGGTCTTGGGCGCGGACTTGCGCTGGGCTTCCTGCAACATCTACTCCACGCAGAATCACGCCGCCGCCTATGTGGCGAAGCACTTGGGCGTGCCGGTGTTCGCATGGAAGGGCGAGTCGTTGGAGGAATACTGGTGGTGCACGATGGAGGCCATGACGTGGCCGGACGGCAGCGGGCCGGAGTTGATCGTGGACGACGGCGGCGACGCAACGCTGCTCATCCACAAGGGTTTCGAGCTTGAGAACGGGTCCGACTGGGTGAACGGCGCTTCGTCGAGTCATGAGGAGTTCGTCATCAAGGCGTTGCTCAAGAGGGTTCTCGCAGAGGACAGGGCGCATTGGGCGCGCGTCGTGAGGGACTGGAGGGGCGTTTCCGAGGAGACGACCACGGGCGTGCATCGTCTTTACGAGCGCGCGAGGAATGGCTCGTTGCTG
>JBAZHO010000105.1:0-6646 GCA_041652375.1 Opitutales bacterium
ATCCAAAGAGTCAAGCATGGGCCTCTTTTCGCTTAGTTCCCTACGTTCAGCGCCTTGCACACATCGTCGATGGCCTTGGCGCATTCCTTCTTAATGCCGATGGCGTCCTTGCCCTGCAAAATTGGCGGCAGTTCGGACTCAAACTTGGTGCGCAGAATCGCCACCGCCCTGCCCACCTGCGTTATCCATTCCACGCGCACCTTCTCGATCGGAACGAAATCCCCCGCGACGAGATGGCGAGGCGCTGCTACCAGAGGCACGCGCCTCGATACTGGCTCGCGCAAAAGGCCGATCCTTGGGTCTTGCTGACGCCCCCTGTATAGCTTAATGCAGTTGCCAGTGAAGCTGATCGACCGCCACGTCCTTTACCAGTGCCTGCAGACCTTCGCAATGGCCCTCTGCGCCTTCATCGGTCTGCTGCTGCTCCAGAACGTGTACGACAACCTGAAGGATCTGGTGGAGATGGGCGCGGGCGCGGCTGACATACTGCTGTACTACGCGGTGCTGCTGCCCAGCTACCTGCCCACGATCCTGCCGCTGGTGTTCATAATCGCCATCCTGTTCAGTCTGGGCCAGCTTCACCGCAACAGCGAGATCGTGGCCATGCGGGCCTGCGGCCTGAGCCTCTGGCGCATAACGCGCAGCATCTGGGCCTTGGGACTGGTGCTGGCCGTGGCACTGTTCGCGCTCAACGCCCGCATCGTGCCTTGGTCCGTGGAACAGGCGCGCGCCATCTGGGACAATTATTCCTACACGAGGGACCTGAAGACCAGAAGCGCGGACGAGGTGGGCATCGTGCGCGCGCTGGCCTTCAACAACTTCAAGGACAACAGGCTTTGGTTCATCAACCGCTTCAGTCAGTATAACTTCCGCGCCTACGGGGTGTCGGTGTCCGAACTGGACGGGCGGCAGAGGGAACGGATGCGCGTCGTCGCCAACGAGGGTTACTTCGACGAGGTGGCGCATTGCTGGGTGCTCCAGCACGGGCGCATCGTGGCCTTCGACCCCGTATCACAGGATGTCGTGCGGTCCACGCCCTTCGAGCGCAAGGTGTTCGAAGACCTCACGGACGACCCGCTGATGATGCAACTGCGCGAAAAACGGCCCAAGGACCTGTCCTTCAACGAACTGCGGCTGGTGCTGGCCAACATGCCCACCGAGGGCGACCCGGACCGGGCCTCCTACCTTGTGCGCTACTATTCCGTGGCTGCCAGTCCGCTGATCTGCCTGATCGTCGTCGGGCTGGGCGTGCCCTTCGCTGTGTCCGGCGTGCGCGTGAACCCGATGGTCGGGATTTCAAAGGCGATGGGTCTGTTTTTCGCCTACTTCGCGCTGTCGAGCATCGCATCGACGCTGGGTTCGCAAGGCAGCATACCGCCCATGCTGGCAGCAGGGCTGCCCCCGGCCTGCGCCGCAGTGACAGCTCTCTGGCTGGCCCGCCGCGCAAGGTTTTCATAGAACCTGCCTTCACGCGCAGGGCGTGGAACGAAATCCATAAAGATTAAGAAACAGACCAAGATTGATTAACCGCAGATAAACGCAGACGTACGCAGATTTTAAGAATAAGAAAATTCTGTTTTTTATCTGCGCAAATCCGCGTTTATCTGCGGTTAAATATTCTTATTCAGATTCTTATAATCTGTGGAAATCTGTGGAATCTGTGGAAAAATTCTTTGGGTTTTCTTTTGGAAAACGCCGTTAATCACTTGTGTTTCCGTTCTGCTGTTTATGCGGATTTTTTGTGAATCGCCCTAGCCTTCGTCGCCGCGCCGGATGCGTTCCTTGCACAGCTCGCGCTCCTCTTCCAGCTCGGCCCTTTCGGCGCGTAGGGTTTCGGCTGCCGCCTCTGCGGTTGCGTGATCGCCCGCCGCGCGGGCCTTTTCAATGTCGGATCGGAGGAATATCTCCCTCTCGGCTATCTTTGCGGAGTAGCGGCGCTCTATGTCCGAAATCTCGGCGCGCTGCACGTCCGTCAGCGCGTTGGGCTTGTCGTCCCCGCGAATGCCCATTCTTGCCAGTGCCAGTTCGTATGCGCTTTTCATAACGTTTTACGGGTTACACCTCGTATGCCGGCTCGACCTTGGCCGGGCCCTTGCGGGCGCACTTGCGCAGCTTCTTGAGTCTGGAATCTATGCTGCGCAGCATCTGAGGCTCCATGCGGTCGATGAAAAGTATTCCCTGAGTATGATCGTACTCATGTTGCAGCACCCGCGCAAGCCAGTCCCCCGCGACAAGCACGTGACTTGCCCCGTCGAGGTCCTGATAGTCGCAGCGCACGCGGTCCACGCGCGAGACATCGCCCCGGATATCCGGGAAGGAAAGGCAGCCTTCTTCGGCGCTGATGTATTCTCCGCGCAGGGGCGTGACCACGGCGTTCACAAACACCATTGGCATGAGCAGGTCCAGCGGCGGGCTCCTGCCGTCCAGTTCGAAAGGCATTATGCACAGATCCTCGTGCCAGCTCAGGTCTATGACGAAAAGCAGCACCGCCTCGCCGACCTGCTGGGCCGCGAGTCCCGCGCCGTCAAACTCGTGCATCGTCTCGACCATATCCGCCGCGAATCTGCGCAGCTTCTGGTCAAAATGCCCGATCATGGCCCCCTTTTTGCGAAGGATGGGTTCTCCGTACTGTGTTACGCGCAAAATCATTGTTTAGTAAGAGTCCTCAAACCCGCATCTTCATCCGTGATGAAACCACTCGATGATGGCCGTGTCCAAGAACTTGTAATACGACAGGCTGTCCGGTAATCTAAACTTGAAGCAATCCGGTAGCTTGGCCTTGGTCAAGGCTTTGACTGCGCGGGGACGCATCTTTGATTCGCTTTTGTTCCGACGGCCCGCAAAGCTGTGTTGTCCTGAGATAACTTGAGATCGTCCTGAAATGTACGGCAAGTGGCTAACCCCGAAGACACTGGCTCTGCTCTTGGCCTCCGCCTTGCTGGCGTGGCTGGGAGTGGGCATACCCGTGCATTTCCGCGCCACTTCCGCCCTGCTGCTCGCGCGCGCCGGGCAGGGCACGCCCAGCGTGCGGACGATGTGCGCTGACTATGCCCTCGCGGGCAAGGTCGGCCCCGTGCGCCTGCTCTGGGACGCCTGCCCCGCTGCGCCCAAGGAGCTTGAACGTTCCCGCATCCTCGACCTGCTGGCCGAGAAGCCGATTTATTGGCACAGCGGCGGACCCGCGCCGTATTACGAGGCGTTTCTGGGCCTGCTGCCGGAGCTGCCGCCCGCCGGAAAAGACTCGCACGTGTCGGACATCGTCCTGCCCCGCGCGAACCGGCAACTGCTGGCGCAGTTCCTTTCCGGCAGCGCGAACCACGCGGTTTCCGAGCTGATGAAGGCTAGGACCATGACGGGCTGGCGGCGCTTCATGCCCGTGAATTCCCCCGCAGGGCATCCGCTGGACGCGTCCATACTCTCCCTCGCCCTTCTGGTGCAGGGCGACTATGTGCGCCCGGAACTGACGCGGCAGATCCCCGACATGATCGAAAAGGCCCTTGCCGGGCAGCGCGGCGAACAGGACCGCCTCGAAGACCTGCTGCTGGCCGTGCTCGCGCTGGACAGGCGCATGGACTGGATGCAGATGGCGGAGCTTGTGCATTGCGCGGACAGCCCCGAAGCCCTCGTGGGCATAGCCCAGCGCGTCATCGCCGCGCAGGACGACTTCCCGACCATCTACGCCGCCACCCTGCTGTGCGGGGACTTTTCCAAACTGGACGCCTACCTGAAGGCGCACCCAGAAAAAGGCATGGACGCCGTGCGCGGCACACTCGAACAGGGCAAGGGCGCTCTGGAAATGCTCTTCAAGGAGAACAAAGAACTCTACGAGCCGCCCGCGCTGATCCGCTTTCTGGACCGCATTCTTTCCCCCGCCCGACCGGGCGCGCTGCTGAACTTCACGCTGTATTTCCCGGGCATGGCCCTGTATCTGAAGACGCTGCTGATCTTCTGTTCCGGTTTCACGCTGGCGCTGGCGCTGTCCTGCATGCTCAAGATGCTCGGCACGATGACCGGCGGCAGCTATCGGCGCAAAAGACCCCTGCTCGCGCTGGAAAACATCTTTGTAGCCTCTGCGTTTACCATCATACTATGGATGGTGGCGGAACCGAACCTGCTGCGCTTCTCCACGGAGAGCCCCGCGCGGCCCATCTTTGAACCCGGAGCCGCCCTCGCGGCAATCATACCTCATACCAACGCCATGAATGCAAACTCGCTCGACCAAGCAGCCATCCTTACGCTGCTGCTGTTCTTCTTTGTGCAACTGATCGTGTATGTGTTCTGCCTGATGCGCATTTCCCGCCTAAAAGCGCTGGACCTGTCCGCCCAGACCAAGCTGAAGCTGCTTGAGAACGAGGACAACCTCTTCGATCTGGGACTCTACGTGGGCCTGTTCGGCACGGTTGGCTCGCTGGTCATGCTGGCGATGAACATCGTGCAGGCCAGCCTCGTCGCGGCCTACACGTCCACCCTGTTCGGCATACTCGTGACGGCGGTGCTGAAGATCGTTCACATCCGCTCCTTCCGCCGTGCCCTGATCATGGAGATTCAGGGTCTGGCCGAATCAAAGCCCAAAGCGTCCTGATGAACAAGTCACTGCTCATCGTCATCTGCGACTTTCTGCTCCTGTCCATGCTCGCGCTGGCCCGCTTCGACAAGAAGCCGCCCGAGCCTGCCCGGCAGGAACAGAGCGCCGCATCCATACAGCAGAGCGCGGCTGCGGACCTCACGGACAGCCTGCGCGAGGCCCTTCTGAGCGAAGAGCAGGCGCGCGAGGAAATGGCCCGGCTTCTGGCGGAAAAAGCGCAGCAGATGGAACAGCAGCAGTCCCGCACCGAGACGCTGGAACAGGAAAAGTCCCGTCTGGAGGGCGAACAGGAACGCCTGCAGCGCCTGCGCGACCAGTTGGAGGCCGACAGGCAGAAGCTGATCTCGCAGGTCAGCACAAGCGGCGAAGTGCTCGCGCAGACGCAGAAGGAGCGCGAGAAGCTGCTCGCGGACATGGCCGCCGCGCAGGAGCGCCAGCGCCTGCTTCAGGAACAGCTTTCAAAGCGCGAGGACGCCCTGAACAAGGCGCAGCAGGACATGCAGACCATCCAGCAGCAGAAGCACGAGGTGGAGCGCGACAACGCCGTGCTGGCCACCAGACTGGAGGGCGCGCAGGTGGCGCAGCAACGTCTTGAGGGCGAGGTGGACATCCTGCGCACCGAGAAGGACGCCGCGCACCAGCAGGCCGCGCGGCTGGCGCAGAACGTGGGCGATCTGGCTCAGGCCCAGCAGGTTTCGCAGGAGGCCATCCAGCAGGAAATCCGGCAGGTGACGCCGCTTTCGCTGAACACCATTTACGACAAGTTCCGCCACAACCGGGGCGTGCTCCGCTTCAACTCCCGCGAGTCCCAGCTTCTGGGCGATGGCGACGCCTCATACGAGATTTACACCGTCTTCGTGCGCGACGCGCAGGGAAAGGTTTACGCGCTTTGCGAATCCTCGCGCACGCCGCTGCGCGTGGGCAGGCTGGACGGGCTGCGCTCCGTGAAGGCGGCGCTGGACCTGTCCGGGGCGAGAAACCTCGGCGTGGATTCAGCCGCCTTCCTGAAGGCGGACCCGCGCGTGCTGGCGATTCCGGCGGATGAGGCGATGGTGCGCGGCTCCGGCGTGGAGCCTTTCCTGCTGGAGGACACGCCGTTCCGCTTCTCAAACGCGGTGATCGTCACCGCCGGGGGCGAAAAATACGGCGAGGTTCCCGTCCGCGTCAGCCCCGGCACGACGCGCTACATAGAGGTGCAGTCCAGCATTGCGAACCGGCTCTTCGGCTCCTTCTCCCCGTCCGAGGGCGACCTCGTGTTCTCCCAGAACGGCAACCTGATGGGCTTCATGGTAAGTTCCAACCGCGCCGTGCTGGTTTCGGACATGACATTCGCCGACACGATCGCGCTTGGCGACGCCTTCGACCCCGCCAAGGCCACGGCGACGGGGAAGAGCCTGTCCGCCATGATTCCCGAAGACCCCGCCGCCCGCAGCGGGCCTTCAGGCCCCTCCGGCGGAGGCTCAAAACGCTGATCGTGTCCATGGACAGAGCATCCGCATCCGGACCCCTGAAGCTGGGCCTGTACGTGCATGTGCCCTTCTGCGCTAGGCGCTGCGAATTCTGCGCATTCTACGAACGGGCGCCCAAACGGGCGGACATCGACCGCTACCTCTGCGGCGCACAGCGCGAACTGGACACTCTGAAGCCGCCACGGCACGTGGATACGGTGTTCTGGGGCGGCGGCACACCCGGACTGCTGCTGCCCGCAGACATGGAACGCCTCGGGCGGGCCACTCTGGACGCCTGCGGCGGACCGCCGCAGGAATGGACGGTGGAGATGACGCCGGGAACGATGCGCAAAGAAAGGCTGGAAATGCTGCGCTCGATGGGCGTGAACCGCATCTCGATGGGCGTGCAGAGCTTCGACGAGCGCATACTGGAAGCGCTGGGACGGATGCACTCGCGCGAGCAGGTTTTCACCGCGATCGACGCCGCCCGCGCCGCCGGATTCGACAACCTGAACATCGACATGATGTTCGCCCTGCCGGGGCAGAGCTTTGAACAATGGGAGACGGACCTGCGGGAGGCAATCGCCACCGGGCCGGAACACATCAGCACCTA
>JBAZHO010000106.1:0-6567 GCA_041652375.1 Opitutales bacterium
GATCTATCTGGGCAACATGGATGCGCTGGAGCTGATCAAGACGAAGGTAGCAACGTCCGGCGCGACGTTGGACCAGATTCAGAACGCGGGCGCTCTTGAGCGTCTTCGTCTGCTCAACATGGGTCCGGCAATGGACGGCGCGAACGGCGCGGGCGGCAAGCTGCACATGATCCGCCCGGCTGCGGACTCCGCCGTGCCGTGGACGGCGCTCGTCGTCGGCTTGTGGATTCCGAACTTCTTCTACTGGGGTCTAAACCAGTACATCATGCAGCGCACGCTCGCCGCCAAGAGCCTCACCGAGGGTCAGCGCGGCATCGTGTTCGCGGCTTTCCTGAAGCTGATCATCCCGTTCGTCGTGGTCATCCCCGGCATCATGGCCTACAACATGTACAGCGGCGACCTCCAGCACAACGCGTCCAAGAAGAACGCCGCGATCATCGAGCAGTATCAGGCCGACGCGTCGGTTCTGGTTCCGTTCACGGAGAACTTCGCAAAGCTTTACCCGGATCAGTCCGCCGAAATCTTCGCGCACAACGCGGCGGCAGCCAATGTCCTGAACGCCGTGGCCCCTGCCGACTTCAAGGATTTGTGCGCCGCGAACAACAGGATCGTCGAGGACGGCGTGAAGGCGGGCGGAAAGAACGCCACCAAGCTCGTCGGCTATGACTACGACAGCGCCTTCCCCGTGCTGCTCAACAACCTTATCAAGCCCGTTCACGGGCTGACGTGGTTCGTTCTGGCGGCCATTTTCGGGGCCGTGGTCAGCACGCTGGCGTCGATGCTCAACTCGGCGTCAACATTGTTCACGATGGACATTTACGGGCGTCTGTTCCGCAGGAAGGCCGCGCAGACGGAGCTTGTGGTCGTCGGGCGCACTTGCGTCGCGGTGTTCATGCTTATCGCGTGTCTGCTCGCGCCGAGTTTGAACAATCCGCAATGGGGCGGCGTTTTCCAGTTCATTCAGGAATTCCAGGGCTTCGTCAGTCCCGGCGTTCTGGCGGTGTTCATCTTCGGTTTCTTCAGTCCTCGCACTCCGCGCTACGGTGGCTGGCTGGGCATTCTGGCCAATGTGGTCATCTACGGCGGCCTGAAGCTTTTCGCCAGCGATGTCGCGTTCCTGAACCGCATGGCGATTTCCTTCGCGCTGGTCTGCGCGGTTCTGGGTCTGATCACGCTTCTCAATCCGATGAGGAAGCCCGTCGTTCTGCCGCAGAACGCGAAGTTGAACATGACCAGTTCCCGCAGCGTCGTGTGGGTGGGCGCAGCCGTGTGCATTCTCACGGTCGCCCTTTACATCATCTTCTGGTAGCACCCGGATTAATCCTTACTCAAGGGGCGGGCGCACCGGAAGGCGGCCCGCCCTTTTCTTTTCCTGAATTTAGTAATATTCTGAGTGTATGATATCGGGTCTGGGCTTTGCGCGTTGCGCAGGCTCGACCTTGCTCGCAAAATGGTTTCTTTTAACCGGATAACATCATGGCAGACGAAGTACTTAAACTGCTGCTCGAGGGCGAAATGCTCGACCAGCACCAGATTGCACAGATCCTCGCCTTGGACGAGGACGTGGTCGAGCGCGAGCTTGCCGCACTGAAGCAGAGGGGCATTTTGCTCGGCTGGCGTCCGGTGCTGCATCCGTCCGCTCTGGCCGATGGCGAGGGGGTGCATGCTTTGATCGAGGTGAAGATCACCCCGGAGCGCGAGGGTGGTTTCGACCGTATAGCGGAGCGTATCGCGCGTTTCCGCGAGGTGGAGACGTGCTACTTGATGAGCGGGGCTTACGATTTGCTCGTGTTGGTGCATGGGAAGTCTTTGCACTCGGTGGCGAATTTCGTCGCGGCTCGGCTGTCGAGTATCGCTGGTGTTCTTTCCACGGCCACGCATTTCATGCTGAAGGTTTACAAGGAGCAGGGTTATATGTTCGAGCGCGACAAGCAGGATCCCGACAAGCCGTCCGTCTCCGCCTGAGCAGGGCGGACGCGCCCTGCACCTAAGATGCTTCGCATCTTGGGGGCTTTGCCCCTTCCGGCGGACTTCGTGCCGCCGACCCCAAGAATGAACGATACAGTCTCTATTCAGAGATCATAACCTTTTCAACGAATCCCTTTTTCATTGGATGCGCCAGCATCCGGGGTGAAGGGGTTACCCTCCCTTCCCCCCTTGCCCCTTCCATGCCTGACTACACACATTATATTGCGGACCATGTCCGGGTTCTTCCGAAATCCGGCATCCGTGAGTTTTTCTCCATAGTCGAGCAGAACCCGCAGGCCATTTCCCTTGGCGTGGGCGAGCCCGACTTCGTCACTCCGTGGGCGTTCCGCGAGGCTGCCATTTTCGCCTTGGAGCGGGGGAAGACATCGTACACGAACAACTTCGGCTTGATTCGTCTGCGCCGGGTCATCAACCAGTATCTGAACTCGCACTTTGGTCTGGACTACGATCCGAACGACGAGGTTCTCGTCACGGTGGGCGTGTCCGAGGCAATGGACTTGGCCATCCGCGCTTTGATCAATCCGGGGGACAAGGTGATGTATCACGAGCCTTGTTTCGTGTCTTACAATCCGTCCATCGCCCTTGCGCACGGCATCCCCGTGGCAATCCCGACGCGTTCGGAGGACGACTTCGCCTTGGACCCGGACACTCTTGAAAGGTGCTGGGAGCCGGGTTGCCGCGTCATTCTGCTCAACTTCCCCACCAATCCGACAGGGGGCGTGGTGGAGCGCGCGCGGTTGGAGAAAATCGCCAAGTTCTGCATCGAGAAGGACATGATCGTCATCAGCGACGAGATTTACGCGGAGCTGACTTTCGACGGGGGCGAGCATGTGAGCATCGCCACTTTGCCGGGCATGCGCGAGCGGACGATTTTCCTGCACGGCGTCTCAAAGGCTTTCGCCATGACGGGTTTCCGTCTGGGCTACGCCTGCGGGCCGCGCGAGATCATCGACGCCATGATGAAGGTGCATCAGTACGCCATGATGTGCGCGCCGATTCTGAGTCAGGAGGCGGCCATCGAGGCTTTCCGCAACGGCGACGAGGAGGTGCGGCGGATGCGCGATTCCTATCAGCGCAGGCGGGATTTCATCGTGCGTAGTTTTAACGAGATCGGGCTGCCTTGCCACATGCCGAAGGCCACTTTCTACGCTTTCCCGCGCGTCAGCGCGACGGGGCTGAGCGAGCGGAACTTCTGCCTTGGTCTGCTCAAGGAGCAGGAGGTGGCCATTGTGCCGGGCACGGCTTTCGGTCCGCACGGGGCCGGGTTCGCCCGCGCCAGCTTCTCCACCAGCTACGAACGCATCACAAAAGCTTGCGAGCGGATCGGGCGTTTTGTGGCCGGGCTTGACAAGTCGCGCTCATAACTGAAATTGTCTGTCCCCTTTGGCCTGTCCACTCAAAGGCAGTCCGCAGTCGGAGAGCATATCATTATGAGCGCACAACGCACAGTCGCCCTGGTCGGGCGTCCCAATGTCGGCAAGAGCCGCCTTTTCAACAGGCTGGCAGGCCGCCGCATTGCGATCGTTCACGACCAGCCGGGCGTCACGCGAGATGTGAACGCCACGGAGGTGATCGACCGTTCCGGTCCTTTCATGCTGCTGGACACGGGCGGCATCGGCCTAGAGGACGCTAACACGCCCAAGCAGCTCATCGAGGCGGCGGAGCAGCAGGTTTTCGTCGCCGTGGAAACGTCCGACGTGATTTGTTTCGTCGTGGATGCCAAGGAGGGGCTGACTTCGCTCGACGAGATCATCGGCGAGCGGCTGCGGCGCAGCGGCAAGCAGATCGTCCTTGTCATCAACAAGGTTGACGACGTGAGGATGGAGAACCGCACCCCGGACTTCGCGCGGCTGGGCTTCGGGCCGGGTACCAGCGTTTCCGCAGAGCATGGTTACAACGAGGACTCTTTGCGCTTTGCCATCGGCACGAAGCTGCCGCCTTACGAGGCCCCGGAGAAATCCGAATCGGCGGGGCTGCACCGCACCAGAATCTGCTTCCTCGGAAGGCCCAACGTGGGCAAGTCCAGCATTTGCAACGCTTTGCTTCAATCCAAACGGCTCGTGGTGTCCGAGATTCCGGGCACGACGCGCGACAGCATCGAGATCGACCTCGACTACAAGCAGGATGATGGTCGCGTGCTTCCTTTCCGTCTGGTGGACACCGCCGGAATGCGGCGCAAGCAGAACGTCGCCTCCCCAGTGGAGTTCTTCTCGGGCGTGCGGTCGGAGCAGGCCATCGAAAAGGCCGACGTGGTTTTCGTCGTGATCGACGCCATGGACGGCGTTACGCGGCAGGAGCAGGCTTTGCTTGGCAAGGCGCTTTCAATGGCTCCTTGCGTGGCCATTCTGGTCAACAAGTGGGACTATGCCGAGGATGCCATGAACGAGGGGCGTCTGGAGAAGTATAAGAACATCCGCGAATACCGGGACGCTTTCGAGAAGTCCGTCCGCGAGCTTCTGTTCTTCCTTCCCGACAGTCCGATTTTGTTCGTTTCCGCCAAGACGGGCTGGTTCGTGGAGAACATTCTTCAGGTGGCGTCCTCGCTGAACGAGCGCATGAACGCGAAGCTTCCCACTCCGGCCATCAACCGTCTTCTGCAGAAGATGTTCGAGCGCCGCGCCCCAGCGCGCAAGGAGGGCAAGCGTTTCAAGGCGTATTACTCTCTTCAGACGGGCAACAGGCCCATCACCATCCGCATTTTCTGCAACAGCGTGGAGAAGATGGACGACAACTACCGCAGATATCTGGAACATGGGTTCATCGAAAAATTCAACCTGCAGGGTTGCACGATGAAATTCGTATTAGTCGGCAAGCCGCCAAGAACGTCGCAGACCTGATCATTAGCTATTGAAGTTTGAGCATTAACTGGTTATATGTAGTACTTGTAGTTTTACATGTCGCCCGCCCATGCATTTCCATGAACGCGGCCCCCCCCTACTTCAACCTCCTAATGCCGCTCCAATCATGATACAGGAAATCGACTTTCACGGATGGAATGCCCTGAAGCTTGTTACCGATCAGGCCGAACTTATCATCCCGACGGATATCGGACCACGCATCGTCTCCTGCTCCCTCGCGGGTGAGGAGAACCTTTTCGCCTGCATCGGGGAGCATCTCGGCGGGCGCGGCGAGAGCGAATTCACCGTGCGCGGCGGCCACCGGCTCTGGCACAGCCCGGAACATCCGCAGCGCACCTATCAGCCGGACAACAGTCCGGTGGGTGTCAAGCATCTGGACGAGGGCCGGGGCGTGATTCTGACGCAGAATATCGAGGCCGCCACGGGCATTCAGAAGCACATGAGCGTGGAGATCATCAACCCCACCAGCTTCAGGGTTTACCATCGTCTTACCAACCACGGTTTCTGGCCCGTGGAGCTGGCCCCTTGGGCTCTTTCGGTGATGCGGCACGACGGTTATTGCGTGATCCCGCTTCCGCCCAAGAAGCCTCATGCCGAGAGCCTGCTGCCGGGCATGGCCATCGTGCCTTGGGCCTACACTGACTTTTCCCTCCCGATCTGGGACTTCCACCGCGATTTTATCGGCATAGACACACAGCACGCCGGCGGTTCACAAAAAATCGGCCTCACGGCGTTTCCCGGCTGGGTTGCCTACTGGACGCCCGCGGGGACTTTCGTGAAGTACTATCAGGTGTTGCCGGGCGCGGTTTATCCCGATCTGGGATGCTGTTTCGAGGCTTACACCTGCGAGTGGATGATCGAGCTTGAGAGCCTCGGACCGTTGTCGTTTCTGCCCGCGCAGGGTGGTTTTGTCGAACATGTGGAGTACTGGGGTCTTATCAAGGGTCTGCCCCGTCCGGACTCCGACAAGGTGTTCAACGAGAAATTCCGCCCAGTGATCGAACACTGGCTTTCCCACACCCGCGCCTAGGCAGGCAGGGCGGCAGGGCGGTCGCACCCTGCACCCTACGATGGCAGGGCGGTCGCACCCTGCACCCTCCGATGCTTGCGCATCGGGTTGGAGTCGCCGCTTCTTGAGCTGGCTTCGCGCCGCGATCCTTCAGGTTTGTTTCTTGAGACTGCGGCGCGATGGGGATAGCTCTATAGCGATTTCCAAAAGTATCCCAAAATTGAAATCTAATCTGTCAATGAACCGGGGCAACTGACGTATGCACACACACCGGACGCCTCGGAGAGGCGTCCCTACCCCCAGACAACATAATCCTGTCGTACGAACATTTCAGGGGACATTCTTAAGGTAGGGAAGGCTCTCCGAGCCGTCCGCCAAACTACAGGGGACTCTCCGAGCCGTCCGGGAGGCATGCGTTCGCCCTACGGCTTCAAATTGGTTAACTTTTGAAAATCGCTCTATACGTTCATGGTCAGGCTGAAGATAGTTTTCATGGGTTCGGACCCCATCGTTTTGCCGCTGCTGGACAGCCTGCTAGCGGATCACGCGCAGATGGCCGACCTCGTGGGCGTTTGCGCGCAGCCGGATCGCAGGCAGGGGCGCGGGATGAGGCTGCACGAGAATCCCGTCAAAATCTGGGCGCGGGAGCATGGCATCGAGGCCCGGCAGCCCGACAAGCCCGGCGACGAGGAGACGCGCTGGCTCAAGGCA
>JBAZHO010000107.1:0-6507 GCA_041652375.1 Opitutales bacterium
GATCTACCCTCTTTCCCTTCACTACGCTCTTCCGACCTGTGCCAGCCCAGCGCGCCCAGCCCCGCGCAACAGGCGAGGGCAAGCGCGGCGACCGCGCCAGCCACGGTGACGAGTTTGTGCCCGCCGTGCAGGAAGGGCAGTATGAGCAGGGCCAGAAAAGCCCAGCCCCCGGCGGCTCCCGTCCATAGCCATGCGTTCAGCGGCAGGCGCAGCCCGAGGGTCTCGATCCAGCCCTGCGGGCGTTCTGCGGGAAGCCCGGCAGCCTGCCTTGCCGTGGCCATGTTCAGGGCCGTCTCCGGGCGCAGCGGGTCGATGGCCTGCGCGCGTTCGTATTCCAGAACGGACTCCCCGTAGTAGCCCAGCTTGAACAAGGCGTTGCCGAGGTTGAAATGCGCGGCCCAAGAGTCCCCGCCGTCGGCTATCGAGGCGCGGTAGTTTTCCACGGCCAGACGGTAGCCGGAAACGGCTGCGTCGCCGTCGGACTTTCCAGCCGCCACGTAGGCCTCGTTGCCCTTGGAGAAAGCGGTGTTCTGCGTCTGCGCGAACGCAGCGGTGCCGAATGCGCAAAGAAGTATGCCCAGTAGTGCCAGTGTTCGCATCGTCATTTGACTCCGAGCCTTGCGGCCAGTTCGGTAAGCATGTCGCCCAGTTCTGCCGTCGTCTGGGGCAGCGAGCCGTGGCGCAGGGCCTCCGCGCCGTTGAAGAGCAGGTTGATCTTGCGGCGCTCGTCGAGGCTGTCCGTTCCGAGCCGCAGGACTATGTCCGCCGCGCTGACGGTGTCCGGCCTGCGCTTGGGGTCCGCCGCCGAGGTGGCGTTTTGCAGGCAGAGGCGGGCCTGATCGAAGAACAGCTTCAGGTCCGCGGCTCTGGCGGCGCGAAGGGCCTTGGAAAGGGCGGCGGACGCGGCTCTGGCGCAGGCGTTGCGCTGACGCGCCAGCGGGTCCCGCGCGGCGCGGCGGCGGCGCAGCGGAACCACGACGCCCCAGAGCAGCAGCAGGGCAGGGACGAGCTGCACGATGAGGAAGAGCTTGTTGCGTTGAGGGGGCAGGAGCGCCCCGGACGGCGCGACGGTATATAGAAGAGTGATCGGGTGCAGGCCGTCCGTTGCCTGTGCGGGCTGGGCTGCGGCTTGCTTCGGCGCTGGCGGCGGTATCACGGCCCCCGGCGCGTTGGCCACGGCGACGCTTTCCCCCTGAAGGGTCTGTTCGACGTAGCGCCCGGCGGAAGCGTCCAGAAAGGAGAACTTGAGCGGCGGCACGTGCAGCGTGCCGGGACGAAGGGGCGAGAGCAGATACTTGAAAGTCTTGCTGCCCTTCAGCCCGTAGGCGTCTTCCTGCTGCATCTGGTCGGTGGGCGGATATACGCGCCAGTCGTCGTCGGATTCCAGCTTCGGGGCGAAGATCTGGTTGAAATTGCCCTCGCCGGCCACGACCACGGTCAGTTCCACCGGTTCGCCCACCTTGGTCTTGTCCGTGCCGGGGGAGCGCGAAATTGTGAACCGGCCTATGGCTCCGTCGAAGGATGCCGGGGCGTCGGGCGGCATGGGCAATACGTCGATGTCCGTCCCGCCCTTGGCCGACACCACGCGCAGGTCGTCCACCATGTCCGCCGAGGTCATGCTCTGCATGTTGCGCATCATTTCCTGCAAGGGGTCGCCCCCGCCGATGACGCTTGAGGACCTGCGCGGAATTTGCACCTGCGCGTCGCAGTCGTAAGTCAGCGTCTGCCTGCCCGCCCTGACCGCAGTTATGAGCATGGGCACGCTAAGGGCGTTGTAGGACAATGTGCCGCGTCTGACGCTTCCCTGCCTGACGCTTTTCGGGTCGAAAGGCTGCTGGAGTATTTCTTCTCCGCTGCTCTTGCGCGGGTTGATGCCGCCGTTGCTGGCGCGCAGGTCGCCGCGTATGAGTATGCGCAGCATTGCTTCCGCGCTCTGGCCGACGAAAAGTTTCGACGGCGCGTCCACTTCCACGATCAGGGCGCTGTTGTCCGCCGCCCCGGTCTTGCTGGCCGTGAACGAGGCCGAAGGGACGAAATACTTCCTGCCGTCCACCGTCACGGCGAATTCGGGGATGGTGAATGTGCCGTCCTTTGTCGAGCGCACCGAATACACGTACTGCACGTAGGACGTCACGGAGCCGTTGACGATGCTGACCTTGCTGGACGTGGACGGGTTATCGAGTATCACCAGTCCGTCCACCTGCGGCAGTGTCGCCTTCATGCTGCTTGTCGCGCTGCCGTTGACCACGATGATGAAGCGGGTGTACTGACCGGACTCCACCACGGCAGGCTCGAAGCCGCTGCTCAACTGGATGTCCGCCGCGCGGAGCGGCGCGGCCAGCAGTGTCAGTATCGCAAAGAATATGGAGAGTCGTGATCGCATCACCAGTCTCTTCCTGAAGAGTTCCATTTGTGGGGTTCCTGAAGTTCGCCCGCTGGCAGGAGTTTTTCGTCCTGTCGCAGCATTCGCAAGAGTAGTTCGGCTTCTTCCTTGGTCATTTCGCCCTCCCTGCCCGTCGTCCCGGCGTTCTGGGCTGCCGCGTCCTGCCCGGCGGTCCCGGCCTCTAGGGCTTGTGCGACCTGCCCGCCTTCCGCGTCCGCCGGATTCTCGCCCTCGCGCCGTTCGCCTTCGGGCACGCTCTTCCCCCCGCTCACCGCCTGCTGCTGCGCGTCCGGCTGCGCGTCCGCCTTTTCGTCCCTGTCTCCCGCCGCAAGGCTCTGCATTTCCGGGGCCGCCTGCTTCTGGTCGGGCTTTTCCGGGTTGTCGGGCTGCTGCCCGGCTCCGGTCTTTTCCTGCTCTGAAAGTGGTTTCTGCGGCTTCTCGCCCTCGCCGTCCTGCTTCTGCGCCTGCTCGTCCTTTGGGCCGTCCGGCTGCTTGCGCTCGTCAGGCTTCTGCTGATCCTGCTGCGCCTGCCCGGAGTTCTGGTTTTTGTCGGCAGAGGAGTTTTGCGGCTGCGCGTTCTGGCCGTCCTGCTGCTTGCGCTCGTCAGGCTTCTGCTGATCTTGCTGGCCTTGCTGGTCGTTCTGCGGCTGGCCTTGCGGGGGTTTGTCCTTGTCCTGCTTTTGGTCCTGCTCTTTCTGCTGCTGGTCCTGCGGAGGCGGGTTCTTCACGGTCTTCGGCTTGTTCAGTTCCTTGAGGGCCTCGACGCTGCGCTTGTAGCCGTCGCGCAGGGTCTTGTCTTCCGGGGTGCGGCTCAGGGAGCTTTCAAGCTGCTTTTTGACCTGTTCGAGCTTCTCTTTCAGCGCGGCTAGCTGTTCGGGCGGCGTTTCGTCCTCCCCGTCCTTGGGCATGGCTTCGAGCGCCTGCGCGAGGCGGGCGATGGCCGCGTTTCCGTCGATCTGCCCGAGCAGGGGGCCGGGCGCGTCCTTGTTCGTCTTCAGCGCCGCGTCAAAGGCGGTGGCGGCTTCCGCGTAGCGGCCTTCGCGGTACAATTCGACTCCGAGGTTGTACCAAGCTCTCGGGTTGTCGGCATCATTTTTCGCCACGGCCTGCAGGCGGGACAGTTCGCCGCCGACGTTCGTCGCGGCGGCGGTCGGGTTCGGTGAAAGGGGCAGAAGCAGGGCCAGCAGGAGCAGCGCCGACGCGGCGTCCCTGCGCTTGAGCGCGGGCACCAGCCCTTCGATGACCAGCAGGGCCAGCGCGATGCCCAGAGGCCAGCGGTAGCGCACGATGGGTTCGCGCAGGCTGGCGCTTTCCTGCCGGGCCGGGCCGTCGTCGCCGAGGGCTTCGCTGAAGCGGCTGATCAGGTTTCCGGCGTTGACGGGCGAATAGAAGCCGCCCGTGGCTGCGGAAATCGCTTCGAGGTCCGCGCTTTCGAGGCGGCTCGTCACGAGCCTGCCGGAGGCGTCCCGCGTGTATTCCGCGCCCGTCTTGGCGGACATCGGAACCGGAGCGCCTTCGGGCGTGCCCGTGCCCACGGTGATGATCTTGATGCCCTTGGTCGCGCGGGCCTCGCGCAGGCCGTTCGCTTCGAGGTCTTCGCCGTCGCTGAGTATCACAAGGACCTTCGGGCTTTCGCTGCCGCCGAACGCCGTGCGCGCTTCCGCGATGGCGTCGGCCAGACTGGTTCCGTCGCTGGGCATGCTTCTTGTGTCCGTGGCGGCGAGGCTTTGGCGCAGGGCGGTTCCGTCAAGCGTAAGGGGGCATTGCAGGAAGGCTTCGCGCGAGAAGGGGATCAGGCCCATGCGGTGGCCGGGCGCGGACTCGATCATGTCCTGCACGGCCAGCTTGGCCCGCGTGAGGCGGTCGGGCGGCAGGTCCGCGCACAGCATGCTGCGCGACACGTCGATGGCGAATAGGATGTCCGAGCCTTTGCCGCGCACTTCGCGCAGGCGGTACCCGTAGCTGGGGCTGGCAAGCGCCACCACGCACAGCGCGGCGGCCAGCAGGGCGAGGACGTGGCGCAGTCGCCTCGGCCAGTGCGCCCCGGCGTCCAGCGCGGGCAGCAGCCTCGCCGCCGCCATGCGCCTGAGGCGGCGCGCGGCGCGGCGTTCCCCGGCCAGAAAGAGCAGGGAAATGAAAGGTAGTATGGCCAGCAGCCAGAGCCAGGCTGAGTTCTCGAAACGCATTCTTGCCTATACTATGACTCCGACATCGGTGGAAGGTTTCGCATCAGTCTGCGCTTGCTGGATGTTCCGCAGCCGCTTTCCCGGCGTCGTGCGAGGATATTACGCATGAAATCAGCGTCCCGGCGATCAGGCAGAACGCCGCCATGAGCGCCGCTCCCAGCGTGCGGGGCATCCCGGGGTTCAGCGCGACGATGGAGCCGCCCACCAGACCGATGATCAGCGCGTGGGTCAGCGAGGGGGCTTTCGCAAGGGCGATTTCGATGATCTTGGCGAACACCAGCACGCCCAGCCCGGCCATCACGCCCACGACGCAGAGTATTTTTATGGCCGCCAGCGCGGACGAGGCCCCGGCGTCGAGCGGGGCGGAGCTGAAAATTCCCTTGGCAAGCGAGATGAGGCTGTCCGCTCCAAGCGCGTGCAGCGCCACGATCACCGTGTAGTATTTGTCCAGAAGCAGCATCACCAGAGAGCCGGACACGCCCGGCACGATCATCGCGGAACCGGCGGCGAAGCCGCACACGCCCAAGGTCACGTAGTCGGGATTGTCCAGTTCGGCTGGGGTCGCGTCCGCCTGCGCCTGTTCGCTGACGCGGGCCGTGACGTCGGCCTTGGCCTCCTCTTTGCGGCGCGGGTCGCCCAGCGCGAGCACGGCCAGCACGCCGACGGCCAGCACGGTCATTTCCGCCGCGCGAAAGCGCTTCATCCCGCCCATGCGGATCACCGGGGGCAGGGAGCCTAGGATCAGGCCCATGAAGAAAAGCATCGTGGCGGCGCGGTGTTCCTCCAGCGCCCACTTGAGAACCTCTCCGAAGCCCTTGATGCCGATGGCCGCGCCGACGCAGAGAACGCCGAGGAAGGCGATCTGCCGACCGCGCCCGCCCTTGCCGCTGACGGCTCCGCCGAGCGCGCCGATGAGCCGTTCGTATATGCCGAGCACCACGGCCATCGTCCCGCCGGACACGCCGGGGATTATGTTCGCCACTCCAATGGCCACGCCCTTGAGAAGCAGAAAGAGGTTGTCCTTCATACGTTTCTAGCTCTGGGGCAATATGGACGCGCGCGCAACCTCATTCGCGCGCAGGCGTCCGCCGCCGGTACCGGCTGCGCGTTGAGTCCGTCATCCCGGAGCATGCCCGACTGCCTGCCTTCAAGCGGTGAATCATGACTTGCCATTTCGCCTATTGCGCGCATGAGAAGGTGTGCCGCGCGCGTTTCGCCGCAGCGGCATTGTCGGGGCTTCCGCGCGTCGTTCCCCTCTGTTCCGCGCTAACCGGAAGCTGTCGGGCCATGAAGTCGCGGCCCCGGCGCTCCGCAGGGCATGAGGCGACAAACTTTTTGATTGCACTGTGACGCCGGAAGGCTATTACGGACCTTTTCCCATATCGACAGACCCCGCAGGTTCTGTTCAAGTTGGACTTTTAACACTTTCAGCACCGTCACTTTTTCTGGAGAGCATATGAAGCAGCTCAATCTCAAGGTATCCGCCCGCGAATCCATCGGCAGCACCGCGTCGAAACGTCTGCGCAGCGGCGGCGTCATCCCCGCAGTCCTTTACGGACCGAACGGGACCCGTCAGCTCAGCGTTGACACGTCGGAGTTTCGCAAGCTCTGGAAGATGGTTGCCGGTCGCACGGCTGTTATCGAACTGGTTGAAGAGGGCGCGGAGCCAGCCATTTCCATCATTCAGGAACTGCAGCGCAACCCGCGCACCGATGCTTTCGTTCACGTCGATTTCAAGGAAATTCTCCGCGGTCACGAGATGTGGGCAACAGTCACCGTCCACGTGACGGGCGATCCCTACGGCGTGCGCAACGAAGGCGCAGTGCTCGAAATCCACCGCCACGACGTGGAAATCCGCTGTCTGCCGCGTCATCTGCCCGAGTTCATCGAAGTTGACGTCACCGAGATGAAGACCGACGACGTGCTCAAGGTCAAGGA
>JBAZHO010000108.1:0-6501 GCA_041652375.1 Opitutales bacterium
GTTCGCCTGCTCGGCCTACCCCGCCCACCTGCCGGAGTTCATGGACAGCGTGCGCGCCGAGGCACAGGACAACGTCACGCGCATCCAGCATCACGCCTGCATAGCCCTGTGGTGCGGCAACAACGAGCTTGAGCAGATCCCGCGCGTCATAGGCGACACGCCCGGCGCGATGAGCTGGGCGCATTACTGCGCCCTGTTCGACGACCTGATACGCGAAGTGGTGACGCGGCTCGACGGTCAACGCGCCTACTGGCCCTCGTCCGAACACAGCCCCATCGGCAACCGCTCAAGCGACTTTTCCACCGACCCACGCTGGGGCGACGCCCACCTATGGAAAGTCTGGCACGGCAGGGAACCCTTCGAATGGTACCGCACGGCCCTGCACCGCTTTTGCAGCGAGTTCGGCTTCCAGAGCTTCCCGGAGCCGCGCACCGTCGAAACCTACACCGCGCCGGAGGACCGCAACCTGACGAGCTACGTCATGGAACTGCACCAGCGCAGCCCCATAGGCAACAGCACGATTCTGGACTACGGCCTTAGCTGGTTCCGCCTGCCCGTGGGCTTCGACAACACGATGTGGCTCTCGCAGATCGTGCAGGTGCTGGGCGTGCAATACGCCGTGGAGCACTGGCGGCGCAACATGCCGCGCTGCATGGGCGCCCTGTACTGGCAGCTCAACGACTGCTGGCAGGTGGCAAGCTGGGCCTCGATAGACTACCTGCACCGCTGGAAGGCGCTGCACTACGCCGCGCGTCGCTTCTTCGCGCCCCTGATGCTGTCCAGCGTGGAGAGCCTCGACGCGAAAAAGATCGACGTGTTCCTGAGCAACGACCGGCTGGAAGCCCGCGCCGGAGTTCTGCGCTGGACCTTGACCGCGCCCGACGGCAGCGCCATCGACGAAGGCGCGGAAACCATCGGCGTCAGCCCCTCGTCGAGCGCCTGCATTTTCACGCTGGACGCCTCGGCTGCCCTCGCAAAGCACGGTCCGCGCGGCCTGATTGCGTGGTTCGCGTTCGAGGCCGAAGGAGAACCCGTCACGCGCAGCATGGCCCTGTTCGCGCGGCCAAAGCACCTCGCCCTGCAAGACCCGGCCCTGCGGGTGAGCGCGACGGTGGACGGCGACTCGATCAGCGCCGCAGTCACCGCGTCCAAACCCGCGCTCTGGGCATGGCTGACGCACCCGGAGGCCCACATCCGCTGGGACGACAACTTCTTCCACATCCGGCCCGGCGAGACGCGCACGCTGAAGGGAAGAATCACCGAAGGCCGCATCGCACCCGACGGGGCCGAACTCAAGGCGATGAGCCTCTACGACACCTTCGCGGAATAGCCCAAGCCCGCGCGCAAATTTAGCGCGTGTGGAATCTATCCCTACGTAAACGCCCGTACGCGACGAACTTATTTCTGATACAGCATCTATGGACCAAGACCGCAAGCTACTCTCCCGCACCGCGCCGCTCGATTCCATGCCGCCCCTTATGGAGCGTTTCCTCAAGCTCAACGCGTCCGACCTCCATGTATCGTCGGACGACACGCCCTTTGTCCGCATCAACGGCGACCTTGTGCCCATGCCGGACGAGCCGATGCTGAAGGCCGCCGAAGTCGGGCAGCTTGCCCGCACCCTGCTTGGCGAGGAACGCTTCGCGCGCTTCGAGCAGGAGCAGGAAAGCGATCTGGCCATCAGCCTGTCAACCGGCCAGCGCATCCGCATCAACGCTTCCATGCAGCGCGGCAGCATCGCGCTGGCCATCCGCCTACTCTCGTCCAACTTCATCCAACTGGAGGAACTTGGAATCTCCCGGCGGATCATCTCCAACATCTGCGCACTTCGCCACGGACTGGTCATCGTCACCGGGGCCACCGGATCGGGCAAATCGACCACGCTTGCCAGCTTCATCAACGAACTCAACATCTCGCGGCAGGCGCACATCGTAACCATCGAGGAGCCGATCGAATATATTCACAAAAGCGACAGCAGCTACGTCACGCAGCGCGAAGTGGGCACGGACACCAAGAGTTTTTCCGAAGCCCTGCGCCGCAGCTTCCGGCAGGATCCCGACATCGTGCTGATCGGCGAACTGCGCGATCAGGAAACGATCCGGGCCGCACTGACCCTGTCTGAAACCGGACATCTGACCTTCGGAACCCTGCACACATCCGAGGCGTTCCAGACCGTCATCCGCATCATCGGGGCCTTCCCGCCTTCCGAACAGGAACGCGCGCGCCTCGTTCTGGCCAACACCCTGCGCGTGGTTATCTGCCAGCAACTTCTGCCCCGCGATGACGGCAACGGACGCGTGCTGGCAACGGAGACGATGATCGTCAATTCGGCCATCCGCACCCTGATCAACGAAAACAAGCTCAACCAGATCCCCACGATGATAAAGACCGGAGGGGCGCTGGGCATGTCCACGATGAACCAGTCGCTGGCCAAGAGGGTGCGCGAACACATGGTAAGTCAGGACGTGGCCTGCGCGTTCAGCCCGGACAAGGAAGACCTGCTGGAGGAAATCCTCTACCGGGGCTAGGGAGTGAACGGAAGGCAGTCCGTAGTTACCGCGCAAAGCGCCACTAACGCGATTACCATGTTTGACATCCATGCCTTGTTTCGGCCAGATTACTGGAACATTCACGGATGAACTTTCTCTATTCTGAAAGCGTCATCAACTCTACCCCCCCAGCATCGGCTATACCCCGCCGCTCGTTATGTTGCCCCGCGACACGCACGAATCTGCACTGCCGTCAATTCGGCAGCACTTTGCTGGTAACGCACTCCTTTCACGGTGATCTGAGAACCTTAAACTCCAAGTAACAATGACTCATGCCCTGACGGTTGCCTTCCTGATGAACAAAACTCCCATGGAGCTTTTTGTCGCGGGCGGCGTGGTGATGTGGCCGATGATCCTGCTTTCGTTCGTCGCCCTCACGGTGGTTATCGAACGAGTGATCTTCGCCATAATCGAAAAGAGGCGGCGCAAGCCCGAGGTTGCCCGCACCATTATCAACCTCGTAGAGGAGGGAGACACCGAAGGCGCGATCGCCGCCGGGAAGACCGGCGAGAGCGACTATCTGGCCCGCGTCATGGTGGCCGCGCTCGAAAACAAGGACGGCTCTATGAGCGACGCCTTCGGACGCGCGGCAAGCGCGGAACTGGCCCGCTTCAGTCAGGGGCTTTCCGTGCTCGACACGACCATCACGGCAGCTCCGCTGCTAGGCCTTCTGGGCACTGTGACGGGCATGATGGGCGCGTTCGGCAAAGTGACCGGAGACCTCAGCGCCCCGGTCGCCATCACGGGCGGCATCGCGGAGGCCCTCGTGGCCACGGCCTGTGGCCTGCTGGTTGCCGTAACCTGCCTGATACCTTACAGTTACCTCAACTCGATGCTGGAAGACGCGCGCAGAAGCATCGAGGAAGCCGGCATGAGCCTTGAAATGGCCCTTAGCAAAGCCGGACGCACGGATGCCGTGGCGCGCGACGCGGACGCGCTCTGATGCGCCTGCATTCCACCACGCCCACGCACACACAGCCATGAAGCTGAGACCGCCACCGCCAAAGAAGAAGGCGCGAATCGAGATCATTCCGCTGATCGACGTGATCTTCTTTTTGCTGGCCACGTTCGTCCTTGTCAGCCTGTCGATGACGAGCCAGCCCGGCATGCGCGTCAACCTGCCGGAGTCCGAAACCGCTCAACCGCACGAGCTTGCCCAGACGGCCACCGTCACCGTCACGGACAAGAACGCTCTGTTCTGGGAAAAGGATTCCATCACGTTCGACCAGTTTCTGACCCGTATCGTGCGCTTCAGACAAGAGTGCCGCATTGCGAACACCGAGCCGCGCATCCTGTTCAACGCAGACACGCATGCCGATTACGGCCCCTGCATCACCATACTGGACGAAATCCGCAAGGCCGGGATCGAGAAGGTGTCCATCGAAACGCGCGTCAAAAAGCCCGACAACAATTAGTCGTTTCAGGCCGATGAAATTTGCCCCACCCCCACCGCGCAAGAAGGCGCGCATCGAGATCATTCCGCTGATCGACGTGATCTTCTTCCTGCTGGCCACGTTCATTCTGGTCAGCCTGTCGATGACGCACCTGCAAGGCATCGAGATGCAGCTTCCCGTCGCCAGCTCCGCTCCGAAAACAGACCAGCCTGAAATGGTCATCGTGTCTGTGCTTGCCGACGGCAACTACGTATGGAACAAGCGCCAGATGTCCTGGGATCAGCTTCTGGCGCGCATGACCCAGTACCGCCGCGAAAGCCCGGACCCCCGCATCCTCGTGAACGGGGAGGAAAACGCCGACTTCGGCCACGCGATAAACGTTCTGGACACCGCTCGCAAGCTGGGCATCGCCAAGGTATCCATCAAGACGAAACTGCAGCCCGTCGTCTATGAATAGGAATACAACAGCAATGAAACTACGCTTCTGGCTCAAACTGATTGTCGCTGTTGTCGCGCTCTTCATCCTTGTCGTGCTATTCACGCGATCCTTCGGAGTGCAGGTCAGGCTGCCGCTGATATTGCTGGTCTTTCTGCTTGGCGAGATTGTCGCGGACGTCAAAAAGGAAATCCTCATTTCCGCCGCAGCGTCCGGCATATTGATCTGCGGGCTTGTCCTTGGCTTCGGCGGCAGCGGCAACGGCGACGGAACGGACGTCACCACCGTCAACGACGTCGGCCTGACTGAGAACGCTCCCCCGCCCCCGCCCCCGCCCCCGCCTCCTGCGGCAGTCAAGGGCGGCGACCAGGACCAGCCCGTGAGCGACGTCCTTCTGCCCGACGACCTTCTTTCGCCCGGCCTGAACGAACCGCCCGCAAGCTCCGTGGCCATCGACGTGCTCTCGCAGTACGTCAAGCCCGAGGCTCCGCGCCCGCCCAGACCGGATTCCATGGTCACAGTGGGCATACCGACCGGTGCGCAGCGCGCCGGCGCAGCCGGGGCCAAGGCAAACGTAATATTCAGCCTCGACGAGCTGGACCGAGTGCCCGAGGCGCGTTTCAAGGCCTCGCCCATCTACCCCTTCGATATGCGCAGCGCAGGCATCGAAGGTTCAGTGGTCATGATACTCTTCGTGGATCCCAACGGGCGAGTGATCGACGTAAGCGTCGTCAAAGCCACGAACGCCGGATTCATCAACGCGGCGGTGGAAGCTGCGCGCAAGTGGCGTTTTGAACCCGGCGTGCGCAAGGGCGCGCCGGTGTCGTTCAAGATGAGTCTTCCCATGACTTTCTCCATCAACAAATAAGGGAAGAATACGATGCACCACTACATTCGCCGCGCCGCCCTCGTTCTTTCATCCCTGCTCATATTCGCGTCCTCCGCCTCGGCTGCTTCGAAAACCGATGAACGGGATATTCGCATACCCACGGCGAAAACCTACGCAGCCGTAAACGACATCACGAAGGCCATCGACGAGAAACGCATGACCGAGGCCACCGACATAGCCAGAGCGCTGCTCAACTCCAGCGCGCCCGGAACGATAGACGCGGCGCTGGCATACCTGCTTCTGGCGCAGATCGACAGCACACAAGAACGCTATGCCGAAGCCATTCCGAACCTTGAAGCGGCGCTGGCAATCAACCTTTTCGACCCAGAATCCACCGATCGCTACGTGGTGGGGCTGGCAAATCTGTATGTGGAGACAAAGCAGGTGGACAAGGCCGTCGCCCTGCTCAAGGCGTTTGTGGCGAAAACTCCCCATCCGTCCGCCGACATGCTTTACATGTATTCAGTGCTTCTGATGCAGGTCGGCGAAGGCGACGAAGCCCTTGTTCAGGCCGAACGCCTCATGCGCTACGACCTCAAACCCAAGAAAGAGTATTACCAGCTCGCGGCGGCCTGCGCCCAGAACGTGAAATACTACGATAAGGCCTGCGCGTATCTGGAGCGCATGATCGAGATGGACCCCAAGAACGAGATGCTCTGGAACCAGCTCGTGGCGATGCACTACTCGGCGGGCGAACTGGTGGCGGCGATAGTGTCGCTCGAAAGAGCGCAGGCTCTTGGCCTGCTGAATGCCCCCGTCAACAACGTCACCATGGTGGAGCTTTACTACAACCTCGAACGTTATCCCGAGGCCGCCAAATTGCTTGAAAAAGGACTGGCGGACAAGACCCTGCCCGACGAACAACGCTTCTGGGAGATGCTCTGCCTGTGCTACGACCAGATGGGCGAGCCGGCCAAGGCAATGGACCTGCTCAAGCGCGCCTCCGCACAGACGAAATGGAGCGCCATCGACACCCGCATGGCAGAACGCAACTACCGCGCCGGGCACTTCGATCAGGTGATCGTCAATCTGGAGTCCGCCCTGAAAAAAGGCGGCATCGACAGACTCGGGGACTTCTGGGTGCTTATGGCGTCTGCGGCCCTAGACCTGAAGGATATGAAAAAAGCGGCATACGCGCTGGACGAAGCGGCCAAATACCCCGAAGCGACCTCAAAAGTCGAACGGCTGAGGCGCACCTTCGCGCAGATCAAGGCCATTCTTGAAAACACGGCA
>JBAZHO010000109.1:0-6489 GCA_041652375.1 Opitutales bacterium
GGTTCATCAACGTTGTCTCCTACGCCTTTACGGACGATGCCCCGCACCGGATAGAACTACGCCTCTGGAAGACCGACGCACAGGTGCTCGTGCAGATCGAGGACGACGGACAGCCCTTCGACCCCTGCGCGCAGGCCTCGCCGGACACCGGAGCCGGGCTGGAACAGCGCAAGATCGGCGGTCTGGGCATACACTTCATACGCAAGACCATGGATGTGATGCACTACTGCCGCAAAGGCACACGCAACCTGCTCACCATCGTCAAAGATCTTCCCACCCCACAGCAGCCCTGACCCAATCCCGCCAGTAATACGATGTTCAAGACAATCCGACACCTGTGGCTCGGCATGGCCCTCATAGCGGCCAGTTCCGGCGTCCTGCTCCTTTCTGACATCGGGCACCGCATCAGCCGGACCAGCAAGAGAACAGACAACATCACCAGAATCGCCATCATGCAGATCACCTCCACGAGGCTGCTCGACGAGACCGTGGAAGGCGTGTTGGAGGGACTTGGGGGAAAGGGCTACGTGAACGGCAAGAACGCCGTCATACGGTGCTTCAACGCCTCGGGCGACTACACCACGGCCAACACAATGGCCAAGGACATTCTGGCCGGGGACTACGACGTGATCATCACCGCCGGGACGCCCACGCTCCAGACCATGGCCGCCGCCAACAGCAAGGGCGGGACCATACATGTGTTCGGCACGGTGACGGACCCGTACGGCTCCGGCGTGGGCATAAGCGGCCCGGCCCCGGACCAGCACCCGAAGCATCTCGTGGGCATCGGCACTTTCCAGCCCGTGGAGGACACTTTTGCAATCGCCCGCCAGTTGGACCCGAAGCTGAAGCGCGTGGGAACCGTCTGGAACCCCGGAGAGCATAATTCCGAAGCCTGCGTGATAAAGGCCCGCGCCAAGTGCAAGGAACTGGGCATCGAACTGGTGGAGGTCAACGCGAACAACCCCTCCGAAGTGGCGGAGGCGCTGCGCTCCGTGCTCTCAAGGGACGTGCAGGCCATATGGATCGGTGGAGACACCGTGGTAAACTCCGCAAGTTCAAGCATCATCACCGCGTCAACCAACGCCGGGGTTCCCGTCTTCACGAACGATCCCGGAGACACCAAGGCCGGGGCCGTGTTCGCGCTCGGGGCATCGTATCACGAAGTGGGCCTGATCGTGGCCCGCATGGCCTGCCGCATTCTCTCCGGGGACGACCCGGCGAAGATGCGCGTGGACAACGTTGTGCCCAAACGGCTGACCCTGAACGAAAAGGCGCTGAATCGCTACGCCCCGGAATGGACCCTCACGGACGACATTCGCGCACAGGCCGAAGCAAGTACCGAAAAGCCCGTGGTGGCCCAAGTGCCCGAACCGGGGCGCATGTACAAGGTGGGCATCCTCTACTTCGTGCCGCACCCAATATTCGACCGCTCCATCGTGGGCATCCGCCAGTCCCTCGCCAAGGCAGGATTCGTCGAAGGGCAGAACCTCGAAATAACCGTTTCGCACTGCAACGGGGACATGAGCATCCTGCCGCAGATTGTGGCCAACATGGCGCGCTCTGACCTAGACCTCATAATGCCCCTTTCCACGACCTGCCTTTCCGCCGTCTGCGCGAAGGTAAAGGATAAACCGGTGGTCTTCGGCACCGTCACCGAGCCGGTCGGCGCGGGAGCGGGCAAAAGCTATACCGACCACCTGCCCAACGTAACGGGAGCCGTCTGGCCCGCGCCGCTCGAAGAGGGCTTCGACTGGCTGACCAAGCTCGCTCCCAACTGCCGCAAGGTAGGCGTGCTGGTCAACCCCTCGGAATCCAACTCGCGCACCGAAGTGGCCCTTGCGAAACAGTTCCTCGTGAAGCGCGGCGTAGAGCTTGTCTCGCGCTCCGCCTCAAATCCAAGCGAGGTTGCCGAAGCCCTGCTCTCCATATCCGCCAACGATCCGGACGCCTTCTTCCTTCAAGCGGACGCATCGCTTGTGAGCGCGCAGCCTCTCATTGTGGAAAGCTGCCGCAAGAACGCCCTGCCCATACTCGCCGACGACGACTCCCTGATGGGCAACGGCGCGCTGATCTCCTGCGGCGTGAGCGCGGAGGGCAACGGACGCCTTGCCGGAGAAATGGCCGCGCGAGTCCTGCTGGGCGAAGACCCGGCGAAGATGCCCTTCGACGCGGCGAGCGAATCCGAACTGGCGCTGGACCTCGAAGCGGCGAAGCGGCTCGGAATCTCCCTGCCGGACGAGCTGCTGAAAAAGACGGACATCTTTCACCACGTTTCCGCCCGCTTCGGCAGGCCCGAGGTCGTGGCCATCGTAAAAATTTCGGACAACCCCTCGCTGGACGCCGCAGAGAACGGGCTGCTGCGCGCGCTGGGCGAGTGCGGCCTCGTGGAAGGGCAGGACTACGTGATGCGCCGCTTCAACGCGCAGGGCGAAATCAGCCAGTTGCCGCAGATTATCGACGCGGCCCTGAACATCCGGCCAGACCTTGTCATAAGCATCGGCACGCCCGCGCTCATGGCTGTGGCGCACAAGGTGCACGACGTGCCGATCGTCTTCACCGTGGCCAGCGAACCGCACGAGCTGGGGTTGAGCGAGCAAATCGCAAAGGGCAACATCACGGGCGTCCACGACGACCCGTCGATAGACGCGCTGCTGGACATGGCCCGCCGCCAGAACCCCGGACTTTCCAGCGTGGGCACGCTCTACGATTCCTCGCAGGAAAACGCGCTCATCTCCGTGCGCAAACTGCGCACAGTGTGCAAGGAGCACGGCATCGTCCTTGTTGAAAAAACCGCGACCAACGTGTCCGAGATGGCAGCCGCCGCCCAGTCGCTGGCCACGCAGGGCGTGGACGCCATCCTTACCAGCGCGGACAATCTCGTGAGCACGGGCTTCCCCCTGATCATCAAGGCGACAAAGCCCGCAGGGATTCCCGTTTACGCCACAGACACCATTCTGTTCGAGCAGGGTGCGACGGGCGTCATAGGCAACGACTACGACGCATGGGGCGCGCAGTCCGGCAGAATGGCCGCGAAGGTGCTCGCCGGAACGCCTCCCGCGCTCATCCCCGTCACCATCACGGACACATCCACCGTCCTTGAGCGGAAAGCCGCAGCCCCGGTCGCCAAGGCCCCGGAGGAGCGCAAGGTCTGGAACCTGCGTCTGGTGGCCTACAACGACACAACTTTCGTCGAGGACTCCCGTCGGGGCCTGCTCGACGGCCTTGCGAAGAAGGGCGTCGTCGAAGGGCGGGACTACACGCTGCGCGTCATGAACGCGCAGGGCGACATGGCCACGCTGTCCAGCATCATGGTCGCCGTGGATGCGGACCGGGTCGATCTTCTCATGTGCATCTCCACCCCCGCCCTGCAGGCCGCGCTGCGGCAGGCGGGCAACACGAAGATCGTCTTCACGGGCGTGGGAGACGGCGTCAAGGCCGGCGCGGGCAAGACGGAGACGGACCACTTACCCAACGTGACGGGCATAACAACGCGCTCCCCCTTTGAAGGGATGGCGAAGTTGCTCCATCATGCCATGCCCAATGCAAAAGCCGTCGGGACTCTGTTCACCCCGGCGGAAATCAACAGCGTCCTGTACAAGAACTGGCTGGAGGATGCACTGAAGAATGAAGGCATCGAGCTTGTCTCCGTGCCCGTGACCTCCAGCGACGCCATCTCGGAGGCAGCCGCCACGCTTTGCATGAGGGACATTTCCGCCGTCTGCCAGATCGTGGACAACACCACGCGGCCCGGCTTCGCCCTGATCGTCCGCAAGGCCAACGACGCGCACCTGCCCACCTTCTGCTTTGAAAGCACCCAGATCAACGACGGCGCGATGCTCGCCCTTGCGCGGGATTACTACGACGCCGGGGTGGAGGCGGGAGAAATCGCCGCGAGCGTGCTGCACGGGGAGTCCCCTGCCGCCGTTCCGTTCAGCAACACCAAGTCCGAATCGCTCACAATCAACCTTGAAGCGGCCCAGAAGCTGGGGATCACCATTGCGCCAGACCTGATCAAAAAGGCCGACGTTATCAAGGGCGTCGCCGCCCTTTACGGAGGACGCCCGGCCAAGGTGGCCGTCGTGAACATGGCCGTCAACGCACCGCTCGAAGCGGCGCAGGACGGCGTCGCAAGGGGCCTCAAGAGCATGGGCCTCGTGGAGGGGCAGGATTTCGTGCTGCAATATTTCAACGCGCAGGGAGATTTTGCCAACATCCCCGCCACTATCGACGCCGCGATAAACACCTCCCCGGACCTGCTCATCCCGATCGGCACGCCGACGGTTCTCGCGCTGGCGAACAAGCGCATCAACATCCCCACGGTATATACGGTGTGCGGAGAACCGAAGCTCACCGGTGTTGACGGGCCGGTGCAGGCTGGCTGGATGACGGGCGTCTATCTTGGCCCGATGGCCGATCAGCTCGTGGACATGGCGATACGCAGATGCCCCGGACTGCACAAGGCGGGCATCATTTACAACCCCGGTGAATTCAATTCCAACCTTGCTGCGGGATGGATACGCGACGCCTGCAAAAAGCGAGGCATCGAGCTGGTGGAACGGGCCGTGTACGAGACGATGAATCTTTCCGCAGCCGCTCAAGCTCTGGTATCGGACGACGTTCAGGTGATTCTGACCAGCGCGGACAACCTGATGAGCACCAGCCTGCCAGCGGTGACGCGGGTGACCAAACCAGCCGGAGTGCCCATTTTCTGCAACGAACTGGAACAGGTAAAAGCAGGGGCCACAGCCGCCATAGGCTATGAGTTCGGAGACTGGGGACTGGCTTCCGGCCAGAAGGCCGCCCTGATTCTGGCCGGACTCAAACCGACGGACCTGCCGCCCTCTACGCTGCCCGAAAGCATGATGCGCGAAATCGGCGCGGAGGATCTCAAACCAAGCTCTGACGATACAAACGCCAAGCCGGGCAAATAGCCGCCCGGCACACAAACCAAGCTCATCCCTCCCCGTAACACTCCCTCGATGACCATAACACCCATAGTTAAAGGAAGCTGGCTGGAACTGCGCGTCGAAGGCCGCATCGACGCGCTCGAAGCCGAACTGATCTACGATGCCGTCTGCACCCATGTCGCCAACGGACAGCGAGACATACGTCTGGACGCCTCCGCCGTGGACTACATCAGCTCCGCAGGCCTGCGCGCGCTGCTGCGCTCGCGCGCCAAGCTATCCTCGACAAACGGCTCCTTCAGCGTTGCCAGCGCGTCATACTTCGTCACGCAGGCGCTCGCCATGTCGGGGCTGAGTTCCATGCTGATTCAGGAAAGACGCCAGAACCCCAACCCGTACTCACACTATTCGAGCATCAGGATCACGCCCGCGCTAAAGGACGGCTGGCTGGAACTGCATGTCGAAGGCAAGCTCGACGCCGGAGCTGCAGACCACCTGTTCAAGACCATCTGCGACTACGCGGACAAGGGGCGCTCGGACATACGCGTCGATCTAGGCTCCCTGAACTACATAAGCTCTGCGGGCCTGCGCGCCATGCTGCAATCCCAGCGCAAACTTTCCTCCATGAACGGTTTTTTCTGCATCTGCAAGGCGTCTTACTTCGTGGTCCAGACGCTCTCGATGGCAGGTCTCAGCGCTCTGCTGGTCCAAGAATAAGAACCGTTTCAACAAGCGCCCGCGCGAAACAGACGAAGATGAACATAACGCCCATACAGAAAAGCGGCTGGCTGGAACTGCGCGTCGAGGGCCGCCTCGACGCCGCGTGGTCCGAGCACTTTTACGAGACCGTCGCCGCTCTGGTGCGCGAAGGCCGCCACGACATCCGCATCGACGCGCTCAAGCTGGAATACCTAAGCTCCGCCGGGATGCGCGCCATGCTGCGCGCCCACAAGGAACTGGCCTCCGTCAGCGGCACTTTCGCAATCGTGCGCGCGTCGGACTTCGTCGCGCAGACGCTTTCCATGTCGGGCTTCGACTCGCTGCTCGCGCTGGATACCGCGTCCGAAGAGGACACAGCCGCCAATGCGGAACAGGCCGAAACGGACGGGACCAGCCTGTGGAAACGCGGCGGCATGTCCTACGAGCTGCACGAACTGGACCTCGAAGCGGGGATGAGCGTCAGCAGCGAAGGGGACTGGACGCCGTGGCAGGTCGTCGAAGCGGACAAATGCAGCAACATCCCGCTTGGCCGGGACGCGATAGGCATCGGGACCGGCGCGCCGGGAGAGGACTTCGCGCAGGCCAAAGACAACATGGGCGACTTCGCCGCTGCGGCAGGCTGCGTGGCTTGGCAGCCCGGCAACGGGGCCGACGCCCCGGACTATCTTGTGCAGGAGGGCCGTTTCGTGCCCGAACTGATCGCCGCGAACGGCCTGCGGGCGACGGGCGGCTTCTCGCACCTTCTGCGCTTTCAGCCCGAAGGGAACGCGGCCTCCCTGCCCCTGACGGGCCTGCTCGACGCGGTGCTCTCGGCCACGCGTTCCACATCCGCCGCCTTCGTGGCGCTGGCGGAGATAGAGGG
>JBAZHO010000110.1:0-6461 GCA_041652375.1 Opitutales bacterium
AATAGGGAAGTCCGGTCCATATCGCCTCCGCATCCTGCGGCCCAAGCCGCGCGCTGTCCAGCAAGGCCCCCTCGGAATATGCCGCCCACGCGTCCCCTTCGGGCCACACTCCTGTGCCGAAGCCCAGCGGTTCGGGCACCCTGTCCCCGATGGCCAGAAGGCAGCCCCAGAGGCCCACGGGGCTTTCCATGGCCGAGGACAGCACCGTGCGCCCGACGCGCCCGTTCAGCAGGCTTCGCAGGCGCAACGGGTCCCCGGCGATGGCCGGTTTGACGACCAGCGGTCCCGGCCAGTCTAGCCACTGCGCGAGTCTGCCCATCCCGGCCACGCTCTCGTCCAGCGCGACCGGCACGCCCGTGGCGTTCATCAGGTCCCTCATGGCGTCCTCCCCGCCCGGCGGGAATGGCTGTTCGACGTAGTCCAGCGCCTTGCCGCCCGCCGCCGTCAGCCAGCGCAGGCATTCCGCCGCGCCGCCTGCAGGCAGACTGCCGTTGGCGTCGATGCGCAGGCGTCCCCGCGCGGCCTGAAGGTTCTCAAAAAGCATTTCGATGATCTCGCGCTCCGTGGCGTCGGGCACGCCGTTGAGCTTGTATTTGAAGCAGCGGACCCCGGCGCGGATGCGTCTGCCGGCCTCGAAGAGGGCGCGCGGGCCGGGCGGCAGAAGGCCCGCGACGGGCCAAAGGCCCTGTCTGGGCGCGCGCCCGTCCAGCATGGCCAGAGCGCTGCCGATGGCGAAACGCGCGCAGGGGGGCAGCGCGGCGGAACTCAGCACGGCCCGGCCCGGAGCCTGCCCAAGCTGCCTGCACAGGCAGATGCAGGCGTCTATGTCCGGCCCCGCGAAGCCGGGCACGGGGGCCATTTCCCCGTAGCCGCTCCGTCCGCGCGCGTCGGAAAGTTTCACGATGATGCTGCGGCGCGTCACCCAGCGCCCGTGCGCCGTCAGCAGCGGCTGGTCGAAATCCCGCCGAAGCTCCCTCCACAGAAAAGTGAAGCGCCTGTCATCCGGCCCGCCGCCATCCGGCGCAGCCCCGATGGGATTGTCTTCAGCGCTGATGTCCATGGAAGCGATTTTTTTTCTTGCACAGAGCCCGCGCACGCATTGTTCATGGATGATGGAGCCCGTAGAAAGCAGCAACACTCTTGATACCAGTTTTTATCTGGACGCGGACAGCTTTTTCCGCCGCAACAGCCCCACGGGGCTGACTTTCGACGACGTGAGCCTGTCCACCCTTTACTCCGAGGTTCTGCCGCGCGACACGCGGATGGAAACCCGTATATCGGATTCCCTTGAGCTTCACCTGCCGATCATTTCGGCGGACATGGACACGGTGACGGAATCCTCAATGGCGATAGGCATGGCCATGGCTGGCGGCATGGGCCTGATCCACTACAACATGAGCGAAAAGGAACAGCTCAAGGAAGTGGCCCGCGTCAAGAACCACGTCCACGGCCTGATTCAGGAGCCGATATCCGTCTCGCCGGATGTGTGCATCGGCGACGTTCTGGAGATGATCCGCAGCAAGGGATACAACTTCCACACCTTCCCCGTCGAGGACAAGACGGGCGTTTTTCAGGGCCTGCTTCTGGGCCGCGTCGTGAAGGAGCGCTACCGTTCCACCAAGGTGCGCGACGCCATGATCACGCCCGACGAGGTCTTCTGGGTCAACGAGAAGGATATGGGCGACGACCCAATCGCCGCCGCCGACCGCTTCTTCGACGAGCACATGGGCATCCACAAGCTGCTCGTGCTGGACTCCCGGATGCACATGAAGGGCATGTTCACCCTCACGGACATCGAGCGCATCAAGGACGAGGCCAGCTCTGAGCGCAAGCCGGTCCGCGACAGCAATTTCCGCCTCATCTGCGGCGCGGCCATAAGCGGCAGCCGCAAGCCCGACGGCGAGCTTGACCGCGACCGCATACTCGCCCACGCGCACGATCTTGTCCGCGAAGGCATCGACGCGATCGCCGTCTCCACGGCGCACGGCTTCAGCAAAGGCGTGGGAGATGTCGTCAGGCTCCTGCGCGGGGAGTTCGGCAAGGACCTCACGATAATCGCCGGGAACGTCACAAGCGGCGAAGGCGTGGAGTATCTTGCGGACTGCGGCGCGAACGCCATCAAGGTGGGACAAGGCCCCGGCTCGATCTGCACCACGCGCATCGTCGCTGGCGTAGGCATCCCCCAACTCACGGCGCTATACGTGGCAAGCCGCAGCGCGGCGAGGAAGGGCGTGCGCATCATGGCGGACGGCGGCATCACCAAGAGCGGGGACATCGTCAAGGCCCTCACCCTCGCCGACGCCGTCATCTGCGGCGGTCTGCTGGCCGGTTGCCGCGAAAGCCCCGGACGCGTCATGGAGATCAACGGCAAGCTCTACAAGCAGTACCGCGGCATGGGCAGCCTCGAAGCCATGAAGGCCGGTTCCGCAGCGCGCTACGGGCACGACGCCTCCGATAAGCGCTTCAGAAAGGCGGCGGCGGAAGGCATCGAAGCGCTCAAGGAAGTGTCCGGCACTCTGGACGACGTCCTGCGCCAGCTCGCGGGCGGCATACAGAGCGGCATGGGCTATCTGGGCGCGTCCAGCGTCCAAGAACTCAAGCAGAAGGCCCGTTACATACGCGTTTCCGCCGCCGGACTGCGCGAAGCAGCCCCGCACGACGTGATCGAAGTCAAGACAAGCACCAGCGAGGAATAGGCGCGCCGGTGAAGGCACAAGGTCCTAGATAGGGTATGTTGCTTGGAGAAAGAACCCCTGGCGGCCAAGTCAAGTTTATGCTTGACTCGCGAGGGAATGGTAACTTCCTTAAAAGACATTTAATTCGCAAAACCCATGGCAATCTACCTTTCTGATCTGCTTGATAACCCGCGTTTGCTGGATAATCTGGCCGATAACCAGTCAAAATGCTTCAATTGTGAAGTTGTTCTACAGGAAACGATAACAGGAAAACGGAAGACTCCTCACGGTGATGCTTGTGGCGATTGTTTCTATGAAGTTATTGGAGAAGAAATCGAAATGCATCCATTAGGGCCTTCTGCTGCACGTTGATTAAGATTACCTGTAGTTGCTAGTGTTGGGTGGTTTAGGTAACTCTGACGGTTCCTCTATTCCTGTTTTTGGAAATCGAGGGCATGTGTCTTTACTATCATGTTCTGATGAAGACGTATTTTTTTGGAGAAGAAGAGGTCAGAGGTTATATTCGTGATTTACTGGATAGGATGGATGGCATGGAGTCGCCTCCATCGGTGAGGTGTCCCATTACCAAGTCCGGTGAAGCGTTTCTTAATGCTATTTTACCTGAAATATCTCATCGACTGACTGGGAAAGAAAATGAAATACGGGTTATCCCTATTGAAGTAGACTCCGAGCAGAAAACCGTTTCCTTCAAGGACAGTGATTATGCTGAAGCTATAAGCGGTAAGCACGTCTTTCTGATCGACGGGGCGATTCATTCAGGGAATGTTATGAGTTTATGCCAAGAGGCCGTATCTAGGTTAGGTTCGGCTGAGGTGTCTAGTTATTCCTTGGTACTGAAGTGCGGAAGTAAATTCATCCCAACGATGTGGGGTGTAATGATAGATGAAACAGATCGTGCATACTTCCTTCTTGAAAAAATCCCCAACAATCGCTTATGTGCGCACCATACCCGGCCACAACCGCCAGTACATATTGAGCGGATGAGCGAAAAACATGTCACGTTGCCTGAGTTGCTTTCAGGAGTACCTTCAATGGATCGGGTGACTTGGGGCGATAGATTTTATGACATGACTTCGTCATCTCATGCAAAAATTACATACATGTTAACTCGCGCGGGAGCCATCATGGGCTTCCTTACGGTTTCTACGCCAAAGAAAAAGTCTCTTTGTATTGAAGAAATTGTAGTTGCACCAGAACACAGACAAAAGGGTTATGGTGGGATTCTTCTAAGATTTGCAGACACTTTCGCTCGTCATCGTGATTGTATTTATGTCACGCTCAACGCAATCGAGAACCGCATTGCATATTATGAAAGTTTTGATTATCATTGTGTCCCGGATTCCAAGCCGATTAAGCTCAATTCAGAACTATATTTTCCCATGAGAAGAAGGGTTCTGTACAGCCAATGTCCTTGCGATATTGACTCGGAAACCGCATGAATACTGGCTCTCCTAGTATTCTTACGCCGGGAAAGCAGCTTGGTACATACAAGTATATTCTTATGGTTTGCGTGGCACAAATTTTGGAAGCAGGAGCGCGACTATGAGCATCAGCACGCGAGGCGGAGACGACGGCACGACGGCGCTGGCCTTCAACAGGCGGGTGTCCAAGACGCATCCGAGGGTGCGCGCTTACGGCGCGGTGGACGAGTTCGCCTCCGCGATCGGGCTGGCCCGCGCCTTCCTGCCGGACGCCTTTCGCAAGGAGACGATTCTGGACATCCAGAAGGACCTTTTGCGCATCATGGCGATGCTCGCCGTGGACAACGAGGACAAGAGCCGCATGGGTCCGCGCTACAATCCCATCGGCCCGGACGACGTGGCCCGGCTGGACTCGCTGGTCATGACGCTTGAGGAGCGCAGCCCGCCGTTCACGGGCTGGGTGCTGCCCGGCGACGACCCGGCCACCGCGCACCTACACCATGCGCGCACCGTCTGCCGCCGCGCGGAACGCGAGATCGTGGCCGCAATGGAGGCCGGGCACGAGGTGGAGCCGGAGCTGATGCGCTACGTGAACCGCCTCTCGGACGTGTGCTGGTTGCTCGCGCGCGACGAGCGGAACAGCGTTGGCTAGTGGTCTATACTGATTTCCAAAAGAAAACCGAAAAAACCCCAAAATTTTTCCGCAGATAAGCAGGGATAAAAAAGGGATTGGAAAATCAGAACGTCTTCTTTTTCAATATAGTAGTTCCATTTGACTTGTGGACACTTCTGGCAGCGCTGCAGGCGCGGCCTTCTGGCCTGTAATGCGGAAAGAGGGCCGCGCTTGCAGCGCTCCAGAATGTATTTTTTTATATCGTTTACCCGGGGTTTGCTTCGCGCTCCCCGGGCTATCTCATGTCGCACCGTTGGCGCTTTGGGGGAATGTCCAGATGTTGATCGAAACCACAATATTGAAGAAAAAGACGTTCTGATTTTCTTATCCCTTCGTTATCCCTGCTTATCTGCGGATAAAAATTCTTCTCCTCGTTTCTTCCGATCCGTGTAATCTGCGGATAAATTTTTTGTCTGCAATTTCGGTGGACTTTTGGCAAACGCCACCTCTTTTGTCGCGGGGCCTTCTTTACAGGGGCCAGACAAGCGGGACCACGAGCATGCAGGTGAAGAAATACACGAAGTTCAGCGGCAGGCCCACTCGTATGAAGTCCCCGAAGCGGTAGTTGCCTACGCCATAGACGTAGGTGTTGGTCTGGTAGCCGATGGGGGTTGAGAAGCTGGCGCTGGCGGCGACCGTCGTGGCTATCACGAAGGGGCGGGGGTCCACGCCGAGGGTCAGCGCGATGTCCAGCGCGATCGGGGCCATCAGCACGATGGAGGCGTTGTTGGACATAACCTCGGTGAGCGCGGAGGTGATGATGTACACCCCGGCCAGAACGAGCATGGCTCTTGTCTGCGGGGAGTCTATCATGGCGCTGGCGTCCATCACCCTCGCGGCGAGCATCCGCGCCGCGCCGCTGTCCTCCATCGCCATGCCTAGCGCCAGCATGCCGTAGATCAGGATCAGGATGCCCCAGTCTATGCTGGCGTACGCCTGCTTGGGCTTGATGCAGCCGGTCCCCATGAGCACGCCGCAGCCCAGAAGCGCGGAGACCACCACGGGCAGCAGGCCCATCGAGGCCGTCAGCACCACGCCCAGCAGCGTGACCAGTATTATGACCATCGTGCCCCGGCGCGGCTTGGAGGGCGTGCCCGGGCGATCAAGCAGCAGGATGTCGTCGCTGTGGCGAAGGGCTTCCCGCGCCTCGTCGGTCCCCATCATCAGAAGGGCGTCGCCGAAGGCCAGCGGCACGTTCTCAAAGCCTTTGCGAAGGTTGATTCCGCGCCGGTGTATGGCCAGCACGATCATGCGGTAACGCTGGCGGAACTGGATCTGGCCGATGGCCTGTCCGATCAGCGAGGAGCGCGGGGCCACCACGCCTTCCACTATGGAGCCTTCGTGCGCCGCGATGGTTTCCAGTCCGAGGCCCTCTTCCAGTCCCACGTCCACCACGCCGGAGCCGCGCGTGCGCGACAGCCCGCCGGGGCGCAGCGCGATCACCATCCGGTCCCCCATCTCCAGAACGACGTCGCGGGGGTCGCCCTCAAGGGCCACCTCGTTGCGTATGATCTCCAGCACCCGCGTGCCCCGGCTCAGGATGGACTGCCCGGCCTCGCGCAGGGTCCGCCCGGTCAGCGCGGAGCCTCGGTGCACGAAGGCCGTGGTGATGAATTCCTTGCGCTCCTCGTCGGAGAGCATGGACGTGAGCGTGTCGCGCCGGGGCAGATC
>JBAZHO010000111.1:0-6444 GCA_041652375.1 Opitutales bacterium
AAAGTCTGGACACTACCCACAGATTATAAAATCAGAACTATTTGTTTCTTAATAATCTGTGGAAATCTGTGTAAATCTGTGGATAGACTATTTTGGTTTTCTTTTGGAAATCGCTATAATCCGCATAATCTGCGGATAGACTTGTTTTCTCCTTGTTCCGGCGGACTTATCGATATGGGCACACGCAGGCCCGTCCTGTGTTGACAGGCGCCATGATAGGCCAGTTTCGTCGCCGTGCTAGAAATGCTCGCGGATCAGCACTTCCTCTAGGGGCAGGAGGCCGGAGCGCGGGTGCGGTTCGGCGGCTTTTTTGCCTATGGCCACCATCATGACCACGATGTGGTTTTCGGGCAGCTTGACTAGCTTGCCCACGGCGTCGAAGTCGAAGCCTTTCATCGGGCAGGAATCGTAGCCGATGGCTTTTACGGCAAGCATGAGCGTGGCTGCCGCGAGGCCGCCGGAAAGGATGGCTTCGTCGCGCTGGCGCTGGGGCTGGTCTTCGTATGCGCCGGAGATGGAGGTCACGATGCCCAGTTTAGCCTCTGCGGGCGCGTCCGGCCAGTAGCGGGCGGCGTTCATGTAGGCGTTCTTGTCCCCGGTGATGACGACCATCGCGGAGCTTTCCGTCACCTGCGGCTGCCCGTAGGCGGCCTTGGCGAGTTCCTCCTTCAGGGCCGGGTCCGTCACCACGACGAAGCGGGTGGGCTGGATGTTGAAGGACGTGGGCGCGAGGGCCGCAAGATGGATCAGAAGCCGTATTTCCGCCTCGCTGAGTTTGTGGGTGGGATCGTAGCGCTTCACCGAACGGCGCTGCTCTATGGCCTCGATTGCTGAAAGTGTCGTGATGTTTCTGTTCATTTCATGCCTTATGTTGCGGCTAGGTACATTCCCGGCCAGTCATGTTTCGATAGTTCCGAGATGCCGCCCTAAAACAATATTCCACAATGTGAATATTCTCAACCGGCCTGAACGGTTTCCGCCTCTTTCGGGGCGATGCCGTCACGGTTCATGCGCATCGAGATCACGCGCGACACGCCGCGTTCCTCCATTGTCACGCCGTATATGGTGTCGGCGGCGGCGATGGTGTGCTTGTTGTGCGTGATGATGAAAAACTGCGAATGTTCGAGGAAGCGTTCCAGCATGTTCCCGAAGCGGCCCACGTTCGCGTCGTCGAGGGGCGCGTCGATCTCGTCCAGCACGCAGAAGGGGCTGGGCTTGACCATGTAGATGGCGAAGAGCAGCGCCATGGCCGTCATGGTCTTCTGACCGCCGGACAGCAGGGCCACGGAGCGCAGACGCGTGCCCGGCGGGCGGGCCGTGATCTCCACGCCGGATTCGAGCAGGTCCCCGTTGTCCACCAGCTCCACGTTCGCTTCGCCGCCGCCGAAAAGCGTCTCGAAGGTGTAGCGGAAGTTGACCTGTATCTGTTCAAAGGTGCTGCGGAAAAGCTCCGTGGATGTGCGGTTGATCTCGTCGATTGCGGCGAGGAGTTTTTCCCGCGCCTGCCAGAGGTCGTCGCTCTGCGCTTTGAGGAAGCCGTGCCGTTCGCGCAGTTCGCGGTATTCGTCGATGGCCAGCAGGTTGATTGCTCCGAGCGCGTCGATGCGCTCCCGGCAGTCCTTCGCCTGAGTCTTGAGGGAGTGCCAGTCCGGGATGTCCAGACGCGCCTTCTCCGCTTCGCCCGGCGCGGGGCGGCGGCCCGCCTCCGGCTCGTCGGGCAGGGTGTCGTCGTCCGGGCCGATGTGCAGGCGTTCGGGGATGGGTTCGCCCGCCAGTATGACGTGTTCGCGCCAGTCCACGTCCTCGATCTTCAGGTTGTGCTCGCGCTCGACCTCCTCTGCCAGAAAGTCCATCGCAGACTTCAGCCTCACCAGCGCCACTTCCTGCCGGGTCAGTTCTTCGTTCATCCCGTCGTGGGCGTTGCGCAGTTCGGAAAGCTCCTGCTCCAGCGCGTGGACGTGGCGCTGCGCTCCGGAGGCCTCGTCGCGCCGCTTTTCCTGAAGCTTGTGCGCCTGCTGCAACTCGTCCTCCAGCCGGGCCGCAAGGGCCTGCTGCTCCTCGATCTCGCGCTCCAGCACGGCGATCTGTTCGGCATGGCGGGCGGCGTCGGCCTCGCGCTTCTGGTGGCGCAGGGTCCATTCCTCCAGCATGCGCTCCGTTTCCGCCACTTCGCGGTGTGCGATTTCCAGCCTCTGCCGCTTGCCGGACACTTCCATGCGCAGTGCCTCGTAACTCTCGCGCAGTTCCTCGGTTCTCGCCCTTGTCACGGACAGCCCTTCCTCCATCGCGGCGAGGCTCTGCCTGCCGGACGCGGCGGACGCCTCAAGCGCGGAAAGGTCGGCGTCGGCCTGCGAGATTTTTTGAGTGGCTTGGGCGCGGGCCTCTTCCAGCTTCTGCTGCTCCTGCCGCCGCAAGTCCATGCGCGTCCTTGCGCGGGCGATGCGCTCGCCCGCTCCGCGTTCCTGCCCGCGCAGGGTGGCAAGCTCCTGATCCGTGGCGGCGAGGGTCTGCGCGGCGGCCTCCGAGGCGGTCTGCGCGCGTTGCAGGGCCGTGGCGGCCTCGTCCTCTCGGTCGCCCATCTCGGTAAGCAGGGCCTGCTGACGTTCTGCGTCCTCGCGCATGGAGCGTATCTGGCCCTGACGGCGAAGGAAGGAGTCGCGCTGCCCGCTTTCGCCGCCGCTTCCCACAAAGACCATGCCGCCCGGTTCCATTGCGCAGCCGTCCAGACTCGCCGCGCGGCGGAAGCTCCAGTCCGGGTGCGCCTGCCGCCACGCGAGAAAGTCCGCCAGCGTGTCGAACAGCCAGCAGTCCGCGAACAGGGCCGAAAGGGTGGGGGCGTGTTCTGCGTCGCGGGAGCGAATCGCGCTCAGGGCGGGTATCGGGGCGGCCAGTGCGTCGCCGCCGGATAATTCTGAAACGGGTATGTCCGCCCGCTCACTTGTCAGCGGCGGGGGGATGATCAGACAGGCCTTGCCGAGCTTCTTCGCCGTCAGCCCGGCGCGAAGGGTTTCGGCGTCCGCCGCGTCGCTCAGGGCGATGGCGTCGATGCCCGTGCCCAGAAGCATCTCCACCGCTCCGGTCCACTTGTCGTCCACCTCCATCTGCTCCATCAGCAGGGCGCAACGCTGCGGTGGCACAAGGTCGGCCAGCCTGCCTTGCGCGATGGCCTTCGCGCCGTCCGAAAAGCCCTCCATGCGCTTCTGGAGTTCGTCCAGCATGTTCGCCCGCGTGTTCAGGGCGTCCAGCCCGCGCTCGGCGTCGCGCAGTTCCTGCCGCACGCCGCGCAGCGCCTCGGCTGCCGCAGCGGCCTTCTGCTTCAACAGCCGCGCCGCTTCCTCCTCGTCGTAGCGGCGGCCTTCAAGGTGTTCGCGCAGGTTTGTGAATTCCTCCTGTTCGGCGCGTTCGCGGGCAAGTTCTTCCGCTGCCTGCCGCAGTTCATCCGAAATGCCCGCAGCCCTCTGCTGAAAGGCGTCGAGGTCCGCGCCGAGCCGGGCGCATACGGCCCGCTGCCGCGCCAGCGCCCCGTCGGCCTCCATGCGCAGGTTGCGTTCGGCGGCCAGTTCGCGCTCGGCGTCCTCCGTCTCGCGCCTCGCCTCCTGAAGCGCCTTGGCACGGGCGTCCAGTTCGCCGTCGCCGTGCCCGAAAAGGTCCAGAAGTTTTTCGCGGATTTCGCGCCTCTGCCGCAGTGTCTCCTCCAGCCGCGCCCGTTCGGCCACCATGTCGTCAAGTTCCGCCTTCACGGCGTCCAGATGCGCGATGTGGTCCTGCCTGCGTATCGCCGCCGTCTCCGCCCCGGCAAGGGCCTTGTCCTTCTCCGCCCGCAGCTCATAAACGCACTGCTGGGCCTCGCGCAGCTTCTCGTCTGTGCGGTTTTTGTCCTCCCGCAGTCGCGCGATCTGCTCCTGCGTCTTGTCGATGGCGGAGCGGGACTTGAGCATCCGCGTGCGCGTGCCCTCGACGAGCGCCTCCGCGTTGACGATGTCCCGCGCAAGACGCAGGCGCTCCCATGCCGAGAGCGCCAGTTCGAGGTGTCCGGCCCGTTCGCTCAACATCTTGTAGCGCATCGCCTTGGACGCCTGCCTGCGCAGGCTGCCGATTCGGCGCGATACCTCGTCCAGCACGTCGCCAACGCGGGCAAGGTCCGCCTCCACGCCGCGCAGCTTGTCCAGCGCGTCGCGCCGCTGCGTCTTGTAGCGGGAAATGCCCGCCGCCTCCTCGAAAATCGCCCGCCTCTCCGAGGGGTTCGACGATAGAATCTGGTCGATGCGCCCCTGAAGCAGGAAGCTGTAAGACACCTGCCCGACGCCCGTGCCGAGGAACAGAAGCTGCACGTCCTTGAGCCGCGCCTTGGCCCCGTTGATGAAGTAGTCGCTGGAGCCTTCCCGCGTGACGCGGCGGCCAATCTCAAGCTCGTTGAAATTGGTCCCCAGAATCTTCTCGCAGTCCGCAAACACCAGAGACACCTCGCACAAGCCCAGCGGCTTGCGCTTGCTGCTGCCCTGAAAGATAACGTCGGACATCGCGTCCGCGCGCAGGCTCTTGGTCGATTGTTCGCCCAGCACCCAGCGCAGCGCGTCCGCGATATTGCTCTTGCCGCAGCCGTTCGGCCCGACGATTGCCGTGACCCCCGGCTTGAGCGCAAGCAGGGTCTGGTCGGCAAAGCTCTTGAAGCCTTGCATGCGTAGCTCCTTGAGATACATCGGGGCAGGGGAGTAGGGCGCGGGCGGCAGGACCATAGCGCCCTTAAGAAGTCGTCAAACCAAGGAGTAAGGGATTTTCACTTCCTGCGCAAGCGCGACGCGGGGAATGCGGGTGCTGATTGCATGCGGATCGGGTTGACATGTTAAGCAAGGGCCTATACATTTTGTAGAATGATTCATGGTTTCGGCTGCAAGGAGACTGAGCGCGTCTTCAGGCAGGAGTTCGCAAAGCCCAAAGTCATCCCTTTGGATTTGCAGGAACGCCTTCTGGAAGTGCTTCAAGTACTTGATGCGGCTGAAAGGTTGACCGATCTATATTTTCCGCCTTCGAACGGTCTGAAGAAGGTCGTCAACACGTCCTTTACATACGAACTTCGCGTCGATCGTCGTTATCGCGTCTATTTTGAATGGGACGGCGATCACGCACTGAATGTCAGATTTGGAGATCACCTATGAGCAGGGAAACACTCAAGCCGACACATCCGGGAAAGATCCTTCAGCGCGGGCTCAAGGACATGAACCTGACGCTCTCGCGCACGGCGCGTGAAACGGGCATTCCATTGTCCACCCTGAGCGCGATTGTGAACGGACGCCGCCCGGTTAGCGCCGAGAACGCATTGAGGCTGGGTCGCTATCTCAAGACGACTTCACGTTACTGGGTGAACCTGCAGTCGGACTATGATCTTCGCATGGCGACAGCGTCCAAGGGTGAACGCATAGAGCGCGAGGTGCTTCCGGCTGTGGTGGAGTGATCTTGTTTTGGCATCCGGCGCATTCCCCGCACTTTTCCGCTTTACAAGGGGAGGGCTTGGCGGATAAGGTCTTCGTTTTTCCAAAAAGCAGATGCACAAGACCCGTAAGTCAGTCTCCAAGAGGTTCAAGGTGACCGGTACCGGCAAGGTCGTTTTCCGTACTTCAGGAAAGCGGCACTTTCTGCGCAGCAAGACCGCAAAGCAGCGTCGTCGCAAGGGCCAGGACAAAGTGGCCAGCGCAGGCGTGAAGCGTTTCGTTCAAATCGCTGCTCCCGGATTGTTCTAACCTCCTGATCAGCATCAATTAACCTAGTCCGGCGAATCATTTGTTTGGGCGGCCGGACAGGTTCCACACCACTAAAAAAACATGCCTAAAGCACAGAACATTCAAGCTACCCGCAAGCGCCATAAGAAGATTCTTAAGCGCGCAAAGGGTTATTTCGGCAACAAGAGCCGCCTCTACCGTTACGCAAAGGATCAGGTAGAACACTCTCTTGTCTATGCCTACCGCGACCGCAAGAAGAACAAGAGCAACTTCCGTTCGCTCTGGATTCTCCGCATCAATGCCGCCTGCCGCAACTTGGGCATCCCTTACAGCCGTTTCATGAACGCCCTCAAGAAGGCGGGCATCGAGATGGACCGCAAGGCGCTGTCGAACTTGGCCGTGCAGGACGAGGCCGCTTTCACCGCTCTGGTGGAAAAGGTGCGCGTCCACGTTTCATCCACCTAGGCGGTCGGCAAGGAACATTTTTCAAAGAGGGTGGCGTAATTGCCGCCCTTTTTTTTGTGCCTCCCGGGGGATTGCAAAATCGCGCCTGCCTTGCAAGGAGGGAGGATGGGATGCACATTGAGGGAATAGAGGCTTGCCTTCGCTTTCTGACAGTATGTGGTCCGGGCTGTCCGATTCGCCTCTTTTGATGCAGCAACCTTTCGTTTTCAAGCGCGTGCAGGCTTTCTTTTGTTTCGCGCAAGGGCCGCGTCAGGCACATATC
>JBAZHO010000112.1:0-6430 GCA_041652375.1 Opitutales bacterium
AGAACGTCATGATTTGGTGGCGATTGGCACGCTGGCAAATCATAGGCTATGGTTGGCCTGTAGGTTCATTCATGTTCTTGATTCACAAGGAATTATTGTCAATCGGAAGGGCCGGTCTCCATCGCGGAGAACCGGCCCTTGTGTAAGTTTGACTGTTTGTTTACGCCTGTGCGCTATTCGCCCAGCGTGATTTCGACCGCCACGGTCTTGCCCGCCTTGATGGGAAGCAGGTTGCCGTCGATCTTCACGCCGTCCACGAACATGCTCTTCACGCCCGTGCAGACTTTGTTCGGGTTCTTCACTGTGATGTTGTAGGTCGTGTCGCGGTAGATGCGCGTGACCTTGAATTCCGGCCATGTGGACGGGATGCAGGGGTCGATGCGCAGGCCGGTGAAGTCCGGCTTGATGCCGAGGATGCCTTGCGCCAGCGCTAGGAAGGTCCACGCCGCCGTGCCGGTCAGCCAACTGTTCTTCGCTTCGCCTTCAACGTGGCCCTGAGAGCCGGACACCATCTGCGAATACACGTAGGGTTCGCCCTTGTACACGTCGATCATCGTCTCCTTGGTGGACGGGCAGATGGCCGTGTAGTATTCGAAGGCGCGGTCGCCCATGCCGAGCTTGGCCAGCGCCATGATGATCCACGGGTTGTTGTGGCAGAAGATGCCGCCGTTTTCTTTGTAGCCGGGCGGGTAGGAGGATACTTCGCCAAGTTCCACGTGGTATTCCGAGTAGGCGGGCCACTGGAGCACGCAGCCGCTCTTCTTTTTGAGATACTTCTGGACGGATTCCATCGCCTGCAGCGCGCGACCGTCTTCCATGCCGTTGCCGCCCAGAACGCACCAGCCCTGACTCTCGATGTAGATCTTGCCCTCTTCGCAGGCCTTGGAACCGACGGGGTTGCTCTTGGCGTCGAAGGCGCGGATGAACCATTCGCCGTCCCAGCCGTGGGCCGTGATGGCGGCGTCCATTTCCGCGTTCATGGCCATGACGCGCGTGGCGTCAGCGGGCTTGCCGAGGAAGGTGTAGAGCTTGGCCAGAAGGTCCGTCGTGTAGAGGAAGAGGCCCGCGATCATGAGGCTTTCCGCCGGGGAACCGGCAACGTCGCCCGCGCACTGGAAGCTTTCGTTCGGCTCCGTGGAGTAGCAGTTCAGGTTCAGGCAGTCGTTCCAGTCGGCATGGCCGATCAGCGGCAGCTTGTGCGGGCCGCGGTGGCTCATCGTGTAGGCGGCGGACAGTTCGAGGTGGTCCAGCATCGTGGCCGGATCTTCCTTCTTGTCGTAGTAGCCGATTCTTTCGCCCAGAATGCTCAGGTCGCCCGTCTCCTGCACGTAGAAGCAGATGGACTGTATGAGCCAGAGATGGTCGTCGTAGAAGTCGCCGCCGATCTCTTTGTTGCCCTGCTTGGTGAGGGGCTGGTACTGGTGGTAGCAGGTCCCGTCGGATAGCTGGGTGCGGGCGATGTCGCAGAGGCGTTCGCGCACGCGGCTGGGGATCATGTGGCCGAAGCCGAGCGTGTCCTGATTGCTGTCGCGGTAGCCCATGCCGCGTCCGATGCCCGTCTCAAAGAGGCTGGCCGAGCGGGAGAGGTTGAACGTGGCCATGCACTGATACTGGTTCCAGATGTTGCCCATGCGGTTGAGGTGCGCGTCGGGCGTTTCGCACTGGAACACGGAAAGGTTCTTCGCCCAGTAGGCGGCGAGGCGCTCAAAAGCGGCGTCCACGGCTTCGATCGTGGCGTATTTCTCCATGACCGCCTTGCCGCAGCTTTTGTTGATGACGAAGGGCGCAACGAACTTCGGCGCACTCTGTTCAACGTAGGCCAGAACGAAGGCAAAGGATGTTTCTTCGCCGGGGGCCAGTTCGATGTCGATCTGGTGCGAGCCGCAGGGGCTCCAGCCGTGGGCGATGGTGTTGGTCGCCTTGCCGGAGAAGGGCACTTTGGCCTCGTGCAGGCCGTTGTGCATGCCGAGGAACACGTCGCGGTCGGTGTCGAAGCCGGTGACGTTGCCCGTGCAGCCGAAGAGGGCGTAGTGGTTGCGGCGTTCGCGGTATTCGGTCTTGTGGTAGATCGCGCCGTCTTCAACTTCCACTTCACCGATGGAGAAGGTGCGCTGAAGGTTGTTCATGTCGTTGGCCGCCTCGTAGAAGCAGAACTCGATGAACGAGAATAGGCGCAGGCTCTTTTTGACCTTGCTCGTGTTGCGGACGGTGGTGCGCCAGAGTTCGAGGTTTTCGCCCGGGGGGACGAAGAACTTCATCTCGACTTCGACGCCGTCCTTGGCGCTCTTGAAATTGGTGTAACCCAGCCCGTGGCGGCATTCGTAGCTGTCGAGTTTCGCCTTGATCGGCTTCCAGCCGGGGTTCCATACGCTGTCGCCGTCCTTGATGTAGAGGTAGCGTCCGTTGGAATCGTACGGGATGTCGTTGTAGCGGTAGCGGGTCAGGCGGCGCAGTTTGGCGTCGCGCCAGAAGCTGTATCCGCCGCTCGTGTTCGTCACGAGGCCGAAATACTCTTCTTGCCCGATGTAGTTGAGCCAGGGCAGCGGGGTGTCCGGGCGCGAGATAACGTATTCGCGTGCCGCGTCGTCAAAATGTCCGTAGGGGTTTTGCATGGTAAGGTGTTCGTTTAGGGTTCGTTAAATTCTTTGCTCTCGGACGCAAGTTGTTAATCAGCGTACGCGCGGGGCGTTTTGTCAACGCGCGAGCGGTTCGGGTATCTGTATGCGTGGCTGGATTAATGCAATAATAATGGCACAGGGCCGAATTGTTGTTAGCCGCAAGCGGTAACTGAAGGGGCGTGAATCGGTTTGACAATGCATGTAAATGGGCGCAGTTTGCATGTGGAGGCTCGGCTTGGAGACGACTTCATTTATGAGGTGGTTTCGATGGCATTGCCTCTTTTTTATGTACGCGGTTCGTAGGGGTCCGGTCGCAGTCTTGGTGAAGTAATCTTCCATTCTCTTGAGGAAGCGCCTGTCTTCCACTTTTTCCACTTCATCCATCACGATCAGTCCGCTTTCCGGGCGCTTGATGCTGCGTGGAATGGCGGAGGCGAATATCTTGGCTTCATGTTCCCAGAGTATCTGGAAGAGTCCGTCGGCCATTTTTACGCATGCTTGACCGTATGCGCTGAACTCGTCCCTGTCCGTCAAGCATGACCGGCGCTTGTCCGGCAAAGCCCATGCGTTTCTTATCCAGCATGGCACTGCCTTTTAGTTCATGCTTGTAGAGCGAGAGTTGAGCGCCGAAACAATCAAGTTCCAACTGCCTGATGGAGCGTACGAATGACCAGAGCTTGCTGTCATGAAGCGCAATTCCTCCATGAATCTCGTAAGGGACGCTTTTATGATCGTGCCCGCTTTCGTCTAGGAAAAGAAGCCAGCTCATATGGGCACTTTGCGGATTGAGTTGGCTCTTGGCAATTATCCCAGTGGTTAGATCGGGTTATTTTCGCGTTGCGCGCAGGGTGATTCTCATAAACAGTGTGCGAAACGCCGTGAATGCTCCATCCCGAGTTGTTTATTCTCCGGCGGGCGTTGCCCGTTCCGCTTTTCGCCGTTCGGGCGCTTTTACGCTCGTCGAGTTGCTTACCGTGCTGGCTATCGTGGCCGTGCTTACGGCTTTGCTCATCCCGGCGGTCGGGCGCGTGCTGCATAACGCGCGTCGCGCGCAGGCGGCGTCAAACATGCGTCAGATCGCCTTGGCGTATTCGACTTACGCGAATACGAGTGGGCAGCCTCGCGTCTTGACTGCGGCGACGGTTTACGATTGGGCGCTTGCTTTGGCTAGGGATGGGGGCATCAACGAGGCCACGCTTTACTTCAATGGCGACGATCCGCTCGTCGCGGTCAGCGCGGTGAAGCGGCCAATGATGGTGGCTTTCAACGACGGGAGCGGCAACTGGTCCATCAACCCGGACTTTGAGGCGTTTCCGCTTAGCGTTTCCGTGGTCGGCGGCCTTGCGCCGGACGCGAATCCGTCCACCACGCCTGTCGCGTGGTCGCGGGGTTTGCAGAGCGACGGCACGTGGTCCGGGCCGGGCGCGGCTTTGCCGAGCGCATGGAACGGCGAGGGTGGGCATGTGGCGTTCTTGGATGGGCATGTCGAGTGGTTCAGCGACTTGAGGGGTGAGGATGGCGATGGTGTGCTTGTGAATTATGTCACAAAGCGTCCCACGGCCAACATCCTAGAGGCCATCAACTCAACAGCTACAGTCCTTTCCGGCACCGGCCACCAAGGGGCGACGGCCCCTTGACCTAAGATGCTTCGCATCGATACCCCTGTCTTGGGATAGGCATGAAATGCCGTAAGGGCAACGCCCTTCCCGATGCGCGAGCATCGGAGGGTGCAGGGCGCGTCCGCCCTGCCCTTGGCCCTTGCGGTTGTTTCGCATTGGGTATAGCGTTGAGAGATGCATTTGAGCGAATCGGTGGTTAGGTTGATGATGGGCAAGGAATACGTTCCTTTGCCCATGTCGCGCGTTGCGGAACTTCTTGAGGTTCCTGCCGCCGATCGGGACGTCTTCCGCGAGGCTGTCGATTTTCTGCGCATGGCTGGCGTGGTCGTCGTGATGAAGAAGGAGCGTCTGTGCTTGGCCAAGGGCATCGGCGAGTTGTGTTTCGGGAAGATGCATTTCCATTCGGGGCGCGCTCCGGCCTTGTTTTTCCCAGAGGTGCCGCAGGGCGAGCCTCGTGCCGAGGCTCTCAAGGTGGGTCCGGGGGATTCTGCTACTTCCTTGCACGGGGATCGCGTGCTGGCCCGCATCTTGCCTAGGCGCGGTTCACGGCGCGATGCTTCGGAGCCTCGCTACGCCAGCGTGCTTTACGTCGTCGAGCGGTCCCGCATCAAGTTCGTGGGCACTTTGCGGCGCAGCGGTCGGTTCTGGACCGTCGCGCCGGACGATCCGAGAATTCGCGTGGAGTTCCTCGTCCCGGATCCGGCGGACACGAAGCTCGATCCCCTTCCCAAGCTGGGCGAAAGCGTCATGGTGGAGATGGCGCACTGGGACAATCCGCGCATGAGCCCGGAGGCCGCCTTGCTGGCGTCTTTCGGCAAGGCCCGCACGCCGGGGGCCGAATACAAGGCCCTGCTGGCCACGTACGGGCTGGACCCGGAGTTCTCCCCGGCTGTGCTAAGGGAGCTTGAGCGCATTCCCGCAGAGGTTTCCCCAGCGGACAGCGCGGGGCGGCGCGACCTGCGGGGCATACGCGTGTTCACCATCGACCCGGACACGGCCAAGGACTTTGACGACGCCTTGAGCATCGAGCCTTTGTCCGGCGGCGGCTGGCGCGTGGGCATCCACATCGCGGACGTGTCCCACTACGTGTTTCCGGGGACCGCTCTGGACGCCGACGCGCACAGGCGGGGCAATTCGACGTATCTTGTCGGCACGGTGATTCCGATGCTTCCGCACAAGCTCTCAAGCGGCCTATGCAGTCTTGTGGAGGGCAGGGACCGGCTGACAAAGAGCGTGTTCGTGTATTTTGACGCTTCGGGGCGGCTGGAGCCGGAGAAGACGGAGTTCGCCAACACGGTGATTTGCAGCGCCAAGAGGTTGAGCTACCGGCAGGCGCTGGCGTTTCTGCGGGAGAGCAGGCTCGACTCCATCCGCAAGCTGCCCCTGCCCGCGTCTCACGAGACGGGGCACGCGGGGCGCGCACTGGCCGACCTTTCCGACGCGGAGTTGCAGGGTTTGCGCACGGACATCCACACTTTATGGAAGCTGGCCGAGCGCATGCGCAAGGAGCGCATGTTCGAGGGCGCGCTGGACTTGGACACGCCGGACGTGGCGATTCACGTGGACCCGGAGGGCTACGCTTCGAGCGTGGAACTGCTGCAGTACGACGAGAGCCACCAGCTCATCGAGGAGTTCATGCTCGCGGCCAACGAGGCCGTGGCGCGGGAACTGAGGCGCGTGCAGCTTCCGCTCATCCACCGCGTGCACGACAAGCCCGACGCCGCCAAGTTGGAGGAACTGTCCGTGTATCTGCGGACGATGGGGCTGGACGTGCGCGACCTTTCCGGGCGCAAAGAGCTTTGCCGCGCGCTGGACCTGATCCGCGCGCATCCGCAGAGCCACATTTTGCGCACGCAGTTTCTGCGCAGCCTCAAGCAGGCGTGCTACCGGGCTGACGCCGACGGGCACTTCGGCCTGAACAAGAGCAACTACGCCCATTTCACCTCGCCCATCAGGCGGTACAGCGACCTTGTCGTGCACCGCATTCTGGACGTGCTTCTGGCCCGGCGCGGAGATTCCGCCGCGCCCGCGAATCCCGTCCGCTACAACAAGGGGGCACTGGACGTCGTCGCGGCGCACCTATCCATCACAGAGCAGAACAGCACGCAGGCGGAGCGCGAAAGCGTGAAGATCAAGCTGCTCGAATACTTCGAGCGGGAATGTGAGGGCAGGCCGGACCTGAGTTTCGAGGCC
>JBAZHO010000113.1:0-6428 GCA_041652375.1 Opitutales bacterium
AAGACGTTGATGCACAATCTGTTGGTAGGTACGCCTCTCCGAGGCGTCCGCTGCGTGTGCATACGTCGGTTGTCCCGTTTCCTTGCCAGATTAGGTTTCTATTTTGGGAAACTTTTGGCAATCGCTATAAGGGCCTTGCGAAGGCGCTGGTTGATCTCCGCTTGGATGCGGACCCCTTTACACGCATGCGTTAGATTATGTGGCGATCCTCTTCGCCGAGGCGTCGGCAGCTTCTTTCAGGCATTTTGAGTTTTGGTTAAAGTGGTTTCGATCAATATGTGGACATTCTGAGCGCTGTAGGCGCGACATGAGATAGCCCGGGGTAAGTGCGTAGCACGCACCCCGGGTAATGATTATAAAAAACGTAACAAGCGCTGTAAGCGCGGCATAACCGTGCGACCATGCCGCGCTTTCAGCGCTTCCACAAAGTGTCCACAAATCAATGTGAACCACGATAACCCTCATGCTTGTTTCGCTACCACGCTCTCCGCACCTTTATTCCTTGGATGTTGGCATCCGCCGAATGTCGATCAGCCGCTAGTAAAACACCTTGTCCAGCGTTAGGCCCTGCGCGGGCGCGGTTACTACCAGCGAGGTTCTCACGCGGCTTTCTAGGATGGTCCTGACATGGTCCGGGTCCAGCCTGCCGGTTCCCACGTCTATCAGCGCGCCCACTATGCTGCGGGCCATTTTGTATAGGAAGCCGCTGCCTTCGATCACGATCTTGATGCTTTGGCCGCGCCGGATCACTTCCAGTTTGCGGATCTCCTTTTCCGGGTCCTCGCGGGTTTCGTCGCCCCTGTCGGCGGCGAAGGCCGTGAAGTCGTGCAGCCCTAGCAGATGCGCGGCTCCGGCGCGCATTTTCTCCACGTCCACCTTCCTGTTTTCCAGCGAGTAAGTGAAGCGGGCCTCGAAGGGCGACGCCCATCCTTCGTAAAGACGGTAGATGTAGCGTTTGCCGATTGACGAGAAACGGGCGTGGAATGTTTCCGGCACCCGTCGGACGCTCTCCATGAGTATCCCTTTGGGCAGGCCCACCCTCAACGCGCGGAGCAGTTGCCTGACCGGGTGGTTCCAGTCCGCGTCGAAATGAAAAACCAGCCCTACGGCATGGACGCCGCTGTCCGTCCTGCTGCACCCGTGGATGCGTATGCTTTGCTTGAAAATCACTTCGAGCCGTCGCTCGATGTAATCCTGCACGGTGTTGCCTCCGGCCTGACTCTGCCAGCCGAAATAATCCGTCCCGTCAAACGCTACCATGCATTTCCAACGCATCTGATATATATGAAGGCCGATATCGCGTTAAGGTAAATAAAAATAACGGTCTTACGACATTTGCTCCAGCCTTGTCTGTCTGATAATCGGCTCCGGGGCCGTTCGCGGGCGGATATGGATGAATTCAAACACTGGAATTCCATGTCAACGCGTGAAAGACGACTGGGCCGACATTTGCACTGCCGCGAGCTTGATAGCGTAAAACATGCCAGAGTCGCTCTTTGCCAAATTCATATCACTCCAGAATCGGCTCGTCCGGCTGAAGCCCGAGCGCCGAGTCCAGATAATCCTGCAGGATGATGGCCGCCGCGCGGGAATCCAGTTCTCCCGTGGCCCTGTGTTTCTGCGCATTGGCCAGATTGCGCCCGCCCTTCTTCTTCATGCCGCTTCCGGCCTGCACGCTGGTTAGCGTCTCGTCCACCCGGTGCACGGGCAATCCGAAGCGCTTCTGCAGCAGGCCGACAAAGGCATCCACCTCTTTCGCCTTGAAGCCTGCGGAACCGTCCATGTTGTACGGATATCCCACCACGAGGCGGTCGATGCGGCGTTCCTTTATGACGTCGCCTATGCATGCGAGTCGTTCTTCAAGCGCGGGCTGAGTCGCGGCCCTGAGGGGCGAGGCCACGCCGACCTCGTCGCCGTATGCAAGCCCGATGCGGCGTTCCCCGTAGTCTATGCCGAGCGCGTTCATCGGATTGGCGCGTCGCCGCGCGGGCCTAGACCATGTCCTTCCAGCGCGGGTTCAAAGACACTTCGCGCACGAGATTTTTGATGTCCTGGGCGCGATCCCTCGGGCAGACCATCGTGGCGTCTTCCGTATGGACGATGATGCAGTTGTCTAGGCCCATCACCGTCACAAGATGTGCGTCGGAGCCGATCACGATATTGTCGTTGCCCTCAAAAACGATGGCGTTGCCGCGTATGATGTTGCCGTTCGAATCCGCGGGCAGATGCCGCACCAGCGCGGGCCATGCGCCCACGTCGTCCCAGTCGAAAATGCCCGGCAGAGTGATCACGTTGTCCGCCTTTTCCATCAGGGCGTAGTCTATGGAAATCTTGCGCAGCGTCGGGTAACGCTCCTCCATGACGGTGTTCAGGTCCGCGCCGGAAGCCAGCGCCTTCTCTATCTCCGCAAGCCCGGCCCAGAGATCCGGCACGTGTTTTTCTAGGGCCGTCGCAACCGTGGACGCGCGCCAGATGAACATCCCGGCGTTCCAGAAATACTCGCCGGAACTGACGTACTGCCGCGCGACTTCAAGATTGGGTTTCTCGACGAAACGCTTCACGTCGTAAACGGGCAGGCCGTTCAGACGCATGACCTCTGCGCCGCGCTGTATGTAGCCGTAGCCGGTGGACGGGAACAAGGGTTCGATCCCGATCGTCACAAGCGCGTCCTCCGTCTCGGCCACCTCGAAGGCGTGATCCAGAACCAATCTGAACGACTCGTCATCCTCGATCACGTGGTCCGAGGGCAGGACGGCGAAACTGGCCGCCGGGTCGCGCAGCCTGACAAGAATCGTCGCAAGACCCACTGCGGCGGCGGTGTCCCTGCCGACCGGCTCGCCAACGATATTTTCGCGGTCAAGCATCGGACAGACCTCCGCCACGTCGTCCACATACTCCGCGCCGGTCAGGACGATGATGTTGCCGGGCGGCACAAAGTCGCCTAGGCGCAGGACTGTCTGCGCGAGCAGCGGCTTGTCGCCGACGATGGGCAGAAACTGCTTTGGCTTGCTCTGTCTGCTCTGCGGCCAGAAGCGCTCACCTTTGCCACCCGCCATTATGACGATATACCGATTTTGTGCCATCAGTTCAAAGTCTGACAGATGTCGTGCCTTGCGTCAAACGCACCATGAGCCACAGGCGTTAACTTGAGGTTACAGGCGCGCCTGCGTCCGCGACTTAAAGGGAAAAACTGCCCGTAAGCAATCCGCGCACATAGCCCGCCAGATCTTCGTTGCCGAAACGGGCAAGCACCTCCTCGAAGAAGCCGAACACCATCAGTTCCTGCGCCTTTCTGCGCGGGATGCCCCTTGCGAGCAGGTAGAAAAGCTGCGTCTCGTCCAACTGGCCCGTGCTGGTCCCGTGGCTGCACTTGACGTCGTTGGCCAGAATCTCCAGTCCCGGCAAGCTGTCGGCCTCCGCGTCCGGGCTGAGGAGCAGGTTGCGGTTGGTCTGATAGGCGTCCGTGCGCTGCGCGTCGGCGTCCACATGTATCATGCCGCTGAAGATGGTGTGCGCCTTGCCCATCAGGACGTTCTTATAAAGAAGGTCGCTGTGGCCGTCCTCCGCGCCGTGCGTCTGAAGCGTGCGCTGGTCGATCTCCTGATCCCCCCCCGCAAGAGAGAGCGAGTGCATGCGCACGTCCCCTCCCCGCCCCACGATGCGCCCGTGCTGCTCTCCGCGAATGTGAGCGCCGCCGAGGTTGATCGTTATGGAGTCCACGGCGCTGCCCTTGTCGGCGGTCGTGCTGTTAAGGTGGAACGCGAGCGAGGTCTGGCTCCATGCCTGCACCATGCGGTAGCGCACGTTCGCGCCGGGCATCGCATAGACGTCCGCCGCCGCGCAGACGAAGTTTTTCGCCGCATCGTCCCTGCTGCGATAGACGTCAAACATCGTCACGGAAGCGCCCTCGTCGGCCACCACCAAGGTGTGCGGGAACACGCTGTCGCCGTCGCGCAAGGCCTCGTGCATCCCGGCAAGCGGCAGTTCCACATGCACCCCGCGAGGCACGTAAAGAAACACGCCCGTGGAGAACAGGGCCACGTGCAGGGCCTGAAACTTCTCGCTGCCGAGGTCCGGCATGCGCTCGAAAAGATGCGCGCGCACCAGTTCGGAATGCTCCCGCAAGGCGCGGTCAAGAGGCATGAAGATGACGCCCTTGGCGCTGAGAGTCTCATCCAGAGCCTTGCCGCCGACGTACACATCGTCCGCGAAGTCCAGACAGCCGCCGCAGTTCACGAGGGGCCGTTCACACTGCTCCGGCATCTCCGTCAGCGGCTCGTGCGAGAAGCCGTCCAGCACGAGGTTGTCCGTCGTTGCGAAGCGCCATGCCTCGCTCTTGCGGACGGGCATCGGCAGGGCCTTGTAGCGGGTCCAAGCCTCGCGCTTCATCTCGATCAGCCATTCCGGCATGCCGACAAACGACGCCAGATGGGCCTCGAAGACGGAGTCCGAGACAAGGGACATTGAATCAGCCGTTGAAAGTGTTTCGGTCATGATGAAAAAATAAGAAGTTATCTGCGGAGAAAACCGTCCCCTAACCCACGCTGCCTTCCATTTCTAGGTCGATCAGGCGGCGCAGTTCCACGGAGTATTCCATCGGGAACTCGCGCATCAGGTCGTTCACGAAGCCGTTCACGGCAAGGCTCATGGCCTCGTTTTCCGGGATGCCGCGCTGGCGCATGTAGAAAATCTGCTCCTCGCTGACCTTCGAGACGCTCGCCTCGTGCTGCACGCTGTTGCCTTCGCCGCGCACGACGATGGCCGGATAGGTGTCCGTGCGGCTGTTGGTGTTGATCAGCAACGCGTCGCACTCGGTGTTGTTTTTGCAGTGCTTCAGGTGGCGCGGAATCTGCACCATGCCGCGATACGTGGAGCGGCCCGTGCCTATGGATATGGACTTGGAAATAATGTTGCTCGTGGTGTGATCCGCCGCGTGAATCATCTTCGAGCCAGTGTCCTGATGCTGCCCGTCGTTGGCCAGCGCGATTGACAGCACCTCGCCGCGCGCGCGTTCGCCGCGCAGAACCACCGCCGGATACTTCATGGTCAGGCGGCTGCCGATGTTGCAGTCGATCCAGCGCACCTCGGCGTCCTCCATTGCGATGCCGCGCTTGGTGACGAGGTTGAAAACGTTGTTGGACCAGTTCTGCACGGTGACGTACTGGATCTTCGCCCCCTTCAGGGCGACCAGTTCCACCACCGCGCTGTGCAGGGCGCTGGTCTCGTACTGCGGAGCCGTGCAACCCTCCATGTACATCATCTCGCTGCCCTCGTCGGCTATGATGAGGGTGCGCTCGAACTGGCCCATCTCCTCGGCGTTGATGCGGAAGTAGGCCTGAAGGGGCTGCTTGAGCTTCACGCCCTTGGGGATGTAGATGAATGAGCCGCCGGAAAACACCGCGCTGTTCAGGGCGCTGTATTTGTTGTCGCCGATCGGGATGACCTTGCCGAACCACTTGCGGAAGATTTCCGGGTACTTCATCAGGCCCTCGGACGAGGTGACGAAAATCACGCCCTGCTTGGTCAGCTCCTCCTTCATGTTGGAATAGCTGGACTCGCTGTCGAACTGCGCCTCCACGCCCGCCAGAAACGCGCGTTCCTTCTCCGGCACGCCGAGGCGCTCGAAGGTGTCCTTGATGTCCTGCGGAACCTCGTCCCATGAGCGCGTCTGGCGACCCTTGGCCATGTAGAACGAGATGCGGTCCATGTCGATGTTGGCAAGATCGGGCGAGGCCCAGCTCCCCGGCATGGGCTTGTCATTGTAAATCTTCAGGGCCTTCTTGCGGAACTCGCGTATCCAGTCCGGCTCTTTCTTCGCGTCGCAGATGTAGTCGATCGTGGCCTCGGTCAGGCCCTTGCCCGCGTTGAAGTCGTATTCGGTCTTGTAGCTGAAGTTGCCGACGTCGCGCTCGGCGCTTATGTCCGGCGTTTCCTGCTGAATAATTTCACTCGCGCTCATGTTTTGCTCTCCTTGCGTTAGCTGTCTGTCAGCCGCCCCCCGACGGCTTTCACTACTCCCCTAAACCAGAACCTCGAACTCCTTCTCGACCCACGCGTAGCCGCGCGCTTCGAGGTCCAGCGCCAGTTCCGGCCCGCCGCTCTTCACGATGCGCCCGCCGTACATGATGTGAACCACGTCGGGCTTGATGTAGTTGAGCAGGCGCTGGTAGTGCGTGATGACGATGATGCCGATGTCCGGCCCGCGCATGGCTTCGACGCCCTCCGCAACCACGCGCAGCGCGTCGATGTCGAGGCCCGAATCGGTCTCATCCAGCACCGCGTAGGCGGGTTTGAGCATGGCCATCTGAAGAATCTCGCAGCGTTTCTTCTCACCGCCGGAGAAGCCCTCGTTGACGGAACGCGCCGTGAACTCGCGCGGAATCTTCAGCTCGTCCATCTTGGCGTACAGGGCCTTGTAGTAACCCGTG
>JBAZHO010000114.1:0-6423 GCA_041652375.1 Opitutales bacterium
TCACGGGGGGCCGGAAGCTCGTTTTTTCGGGCATCGGCAAGAACGTTCCGATATGCCAGAAGCTGGCGGGCACTTTCAACAGCACCGGCGTGCCTTCGATTTTTCTGGACCCCGTGCAGGCTCTGCATGGCGATCTGGGGCTTTGTCAGGAGGGCGATCTGGCGTTTCTTTTCAGCAATCAGGGCGAGACCGAGGACGTGATCCGCATCATCACGCCGTTGCGGCGCATGGGCTTGAAGCTGGTGGCCGTGACGGGCAGGCCGGATTCCACGCTGGCCCGCGAGGCGGACATTTTGCTGCCTTACCGCGCGGACAGGGAGGCTTGCCCGCTGGGTCTCGCGCCGACTTCCAGCACCACGGCGGCTCTGGCCTTGGGCGACGCGTTGGCGATGGTGTATTTGGATGTGCGCGGTTTGACGCGCAACGACTTCGCCCGCTATCACCCGGCGGGTAGCCTCGGCAAGGCGTTGCTTTTGCGCGTGAGCGAGGTCATGCGCACGGGCGAGCGTTTCGCCGTGGCGGCGGATTCGGTGAACGTGCGCGAGGCGATTCTGGCCATTTCCAACGCGCGTTGCGGCACGATCGCTTTGACGGGCGTGGACGGGAGGCTTTCCGGGGTGTTCAGCGATGGCGACTTCCGGCGCGCGTCCATCCGGGATGAGTATGTGCTTCAGCGTCCGGTGAGGGACTTCATGACTTTGGGTCCGAAGACTATCAGGCAGGATGCTTTGGCCGTGGAGGCTTTGAGGATTTTCGAGAGGGTGAAGGTGAATGCGTTGATCGCTGTCGATGCCGGGGACCGTCCGGTGGGTTTGCTCGATGGTCAGGACCTGCCCAGCTTGCGCATAGTCTAGCAGGCAGGGCGTTCGCGCCCTGCACCCAAGATGCTTGCGCATCTTAAAGGGGCTTCCAGCCCCTTGCGGCGACTTCGTCCGCCTACCCTGAAGAAGTTGACAACAGAAACCATATCCAGATGCCTTTCCGCCTTACAGAATCTGAACGTCGCACCTTTTTCGCGCCCTGCACCGCCGATGCTTGCGTATCTTATAGTGGTTTCGATCAATATGTGGACATTCTGAGCGCCAACGGCGCGACATGAGATAGCCCGGGGTAGAGCGAAGCAAACCCCGGGTAAACGATTTAAAAAATACATTCTGGAGCGCTGCAAGCGCGACCCTCTTTCCGCATTACAGGCCACAAGGCCGCGCTTGCAGCGCTTGGAAAAATACAAATGTTTGTTTTTCATCATACCTAGGGTTTGCCCTAAAAGGGCTGCACCCTAGGCTATCTCATGCCGCGCCTTCAGCGCTCCCAGAAGTGTCCACAAGTCAATGTGAACTACTATAAAGGGGCTTCCAGCCCCTTGCGGCGACTTCGTCCGCCTACCCCTGAAGAATCCAGAAAGAATACATCGAACATGCCTTTCCGTCTTACAGAAACCGAGCGCCGCGCCCTTTCCATGTTGCTGCTGATCTGCGCCCTCGCCTTGCTGGGCTTTTTGGTGTTCTGAGGCGCGGCGCTTTCGGGCGCAAATGTTTATTTGCGGGTTTATTCAGCTTAACCTCGCCGACTGATTCCCCCGCTGACCCGGCAAGCGCGCGCAAGCGGAAAACCGCGTTCAAACGCGTGGCCGCAACCGCGTCAAAGGGCTTCCGGTCCCTGTATTCATGAGGCTTCCCGGCCTTGGCGCGCGGGATGATGGTTCTGGAACGACGGCGGATTTTCCGCTCGCCGGACGGGCTTCCGTCAGCCCCCGGACGTGGAAGGATCGGTAACGTGCGCGCCCCCGGGAAGAAAATATACTCTTGTATTCTCTTAATGATTAGGGCAATGCTGCCCTATCGGTCGCCAGTCAGGCTACCGATTCAACGCGTAAGCGGTCTGCGGGGAACAAGAATTATCCCTTGGTTTGGTGATTGTTGAGAGATTTGAGGCTGACTTGAAAGTGGCCTCTGAAGGAGGATTATCACCGGACATTCGCGGCAGGCCGTTCCCTCAACTTAGTCAGACCCTTACATGGAAACGGATACAGCCACCTTGGAGGTGGCCCTCACGCCCGCGTTCGCAGATCTCGGCCTTCCAGAATTCGTTCTGAAGGCAGTGGCGGACGCAGGTTACACAATACCTACGCCTATTCAGACGCAGGCCATACCACAGCTTCTCGAAGGCAGAGACCTCATCGGCGGCTCACAAACCGGAACGGGCAAAACGGCAGCATTCGCGCTGCCCCTCATAGCCCGTCTGCACAAGCACGGCAAAACCCGTGCGCTCATTCTGGAACCGACGCGCGAACTTGCCCAGCAGGTTTACGATGCGTTCGTCCAATATGCAAAGCACACCAACCTGCGCCTCGCCCTGCTTTACGGCGGCGTGCGCTACGGCAAGCAGCGCGACCAGATCGACCGCGTGCCGGACATCATCGTGGCCACGCCCGGTCGCCTGCTGGACTATCTCGGGCAGAAGGTTCTCGCGCTTAACAACGTGGAAACGCTGATCCTCGACGAGGCGGACCGCATGCTGGACATGGGCTTCATGCCCGACGTGCGCCGCATCATCGGCTACACACCGGCCAAGAGGCAGAGCCTGCTTTTTTCCGCCACCGTGCCCCCGGCCATCGAGACGCTTTCCAAGTGGATGCTCCACGACCCGGTGACGATCCGCATAGGCGGCGGAACCAGCGCCGCAGACACCATCACGCACAGCATCTACCCGGTGGACGACCGTCAGAAGTTCGATCTGCTCGTGGCCCTGCTCGATCACATCAACTACGACAGCGCGCTGATCTTCACCCGCACCAAGCACGGCGCGGACACCATCGCCCGCTGGCTGGAGCACCGCGATCACAAGACTTCCGTCCTGCACTCGGACCGCACGCAGAAGGAACGCGAAAGAGCCATGGGCGACTTCCGTTCCGGCGCGAGCCGTCTGCTCGTGGCGACGGACATCGTGGCGCGCGGCATCGACATTTCCGGCATTAGCCACGTCATCAACTACGACATCCCGCAGCACCCGGAAGACTACGTGCACCGCATTGGCCGCACGGGGCGCGCATGCCACGACGGCGAGGCCGTGACGCTTTACACCGCCGGGGAACAAGACTTCCTGCGCGGCATCGAGCGTTTCATCGGGCAGAAGATCGACCGCTCCACGCTGGACGGCTTCGACTACACATGGAGCCCGGTTCTGGACGAAAAGCAGCAGGAGCGCCCCAAGAAGCGCAACCGCAGCACCATCACCAGCCGCTCGCGCAGACGCGGACGCTAGAACGCTCCTGACGCGCTTGACGCGCGGCGGGCAGTCATGACGCCTCCCCCTCGGATTCATTTCCGGCGGGGAGGCGTTATTGCTTTGCGTACCGGGGTTTTTGCTTGTCCAACACCACGGAAACCTTGAAAAAGGTAACTGTCGGATCCACAAGCCAGACATATGTTATCATGAGAGGACAAATACGAAGCCACGGGCCGGGCGACGCCGGTTTCGCCCTCGTGCTAGTCAAGCGAGCAATCGTGCTTGTCGCCCTTGCCGCGTTCTTCGGCGGGATAAGCATTTTCATCAATCCCGCTTCCCCGCGCTACGGGGAGGACCAGATCCGCAAGGGCGAAGTCCCCCTCGAATCCGTGGTTTCCAACGCGGACGTGCTCTGGGTGGACGCGCGCGACTCCCGGGCATACCTGACCTCCCACGTCAAAGGCGCCCTGCTGATCAACGAGGACGACTACTACAAGCAGATCGGCGCGTTCCTCGACGAATGGAAAGAAGGCCGGATCGTCGTGGTCTATTGCTCCTCGCACGCCTGCCCATCCGCCGCGAACATAGCCCGCCGGATCAGGCTCGAAACAGACGCCACGCAGGTTTACTCCCTTTACGGCGGCTGGGAACGCTTGCTCAATTCCAAGGCCGTGACGATTGAAACAGGAGTGGACAAATGAAGACCATCTACTCTCTGTTTTTCTTTATTCTACGCGCGTCGGCGGCCCTACTGTTCATTTCCTCGGGCATGTCCAAACTGGTCAATCCGGGCCGTTTTCTCGTGGAAATTCAGGCCTTTCACCTGCTGCCCTACTGGACGGCGTACACCGTTGCCATCGGTCTGCCTTGGCTGGAAATTTTCTGCGGCTTCGCACTGTTCACCCTATCTTACTCCAGCGCGGCGGCGCTCGTCCTGATGTGCCTGACGATCTCGTTCATGGGCTTTCTGGGCATAGCGGAAATGACCGGCAACTACGTTGACTGCGGCTGCTTCGGGACTTGGTACTTCATTGGCAACAGCAACCAGCACATGCTTTTCAACGGCATTCTCGTTCTGGCTCTGGCCATAACATTCCTGCGCTGCGCCAAGCTGCAGCGGGTGTTTGAACAGCATCGCTAGGGAGCTTTGGCGGTTGCCAGCGAACGCCGCGTTGCGTTATTTTTGCACGCATGCCGCGAACGCATCTTCGATGACGCGGCCCCGACCCCCGCCTTCCCGCGATGCCAATGGACGAAGTGGACGAAATTCTTGCCCTGCTGAAGAAAAAGCATCCCGGCAGCCCCGTCCCGTCGCCGGAAACCGTCCAGCGCCTGCGCACGCTCGCGGGCTGGTGCCCGGTTTACAGAAACACCCTGCGCCTGCGCCCTCAGCTTATACCGTGGCTTGAAGACCCGCACGCCGCGCGCCTGTTCAACCGCATGGGGGACTATTCCCTGATGAGGACCCATCCCCTGTTCATCTCTCCGGGGCCAGAACCCGAACAACGCAGTCGCAGCCTGCGCCTGTTCCGCCGCGCGATGAGCCTGCGCATTGCCTACCGGGAACTGGCGGGCCTGTCGGACATACTCCGCTCCATGCGCGAACTCACGGCCCTTGCGGAATACGTCCTTGCCGACGCGTTGGACATCGTGATGCCGCGCGAGCTTGAACGCATGGGCCAGCCTTGGGACGAGGAAAACGACGTTCCGGCCCGCTTCTGCGTGCTGGCCTTGGGCAAGATGGGTTCAGGGGAGCTGAACTTCGTCTCGGATCTGGACCTGATCTACGTGCACGACGGCAACGGCTACTGCCGCAAGGGCGGACGCCCCACTTCCATGCCCAACGAGCAGTTTTTCGCCCGCGTGGCGCGGGAACTGACGAGTCTGCTTCAGGAACGCACACAGGAGGGCTTCCTTTACAACATCGACCTGCGCCTGCGCCCGGACGGGGACAGCGGCCCGATAACGCGCTCGCTGACGGGGGTTGAAAACTACTACTACGGCTCCGGGCAGACATGGGAACGCATGGCCCTGATGAAGGCCCGCCCCGTGGCCGGGGACAACAACCTTGGCGGCGAGACGATGGAGACCCTGTCCGCCTTCCGCTTCCCGCGCACGCCCCCGCCCTCCCTGTTCGAGGAAGTCGCCAGCCTGAAGCTGCGCATCGAGCACGAGGTGCTGGGGCTGGAAAACTTCAAGCTCAACATCAAGAACGGCTGGGGCGGAATCCGCGAGATCGAGTTCATCGTGCAGACCCTCCAGATGGTGTATCAGGGGCGCTACCCTTTCCTTCAGACCACGTCCACGCTGACCGCAATGGACGGGCTGGAACGCTACGATGTGCTGGGCGCGGACGATGTGAAGTTCCTGCGCGAAAGCTACCTGTGGCTCCGCCGCGTGGAGCACCGCCTCCAGATGCGCGAGGAGGACCGCACGCAGACCCTGCCCCTGCCCGGACCGGCGCGGGAGGCTCTGGCGCAATCCCTTGACATGAGCCCGGAACAGTTCGAGGCGAAGATGGAACACCTGCGCGCGCAGGTGCGCGAAATGTACATGTCATACTTCCCCATGAGCAGCCGCGAAAGCCTCGTGCTGGAATGGACGGAGTTCATCGCGGGTTCGCCGCCCGGCCCGCAGATCGAATCGCTGCTTTCCAACGTTTTCTGGGGTCCGCGCGAACCGGTGGAAGCGGGCATCCGCAGGCTGGCCCTCGGCTCCTCCCCCACGCACATCCTCACTCGGGAGACGGCGCAACTTATGATCGAGCTTGGCAGCGCCTTCCCGGAGGCCCTCGCCCCGCAGGCGCACCCCCTGCGCACGCTGCGCCGCGTGAACGAATACGCGGACCGCTACGGCGCGCGCAAGAGCTTCCTGCGCCTTTGCGCACACAACATGCCTTTCTTCCATGCCCTGTGCATGCTCTTCGACCGCTCCAGCTTCATACACAGCCTTGTATGCGCGCACCCGGAGATACTGGAAGAGCTGATGATGACCTCCGCCCTGCGCCTGAACAAGACGGGCCGGGTGATGCGCGGGGAAATCCGCGCCCTCGAACAGGCGGATGACGACAAGACGGCCCGCGCCCTCTGGCTCTGGATCAAGGCCGAGCAGGTGCGCATTGCGATGGCGCAGGTGCTCTCAAAGGTAAATCTGGCGCGCGTGGAGTTTGCCCTGTCCCGGCTGAGATCGGAAGAG
>JBAZHO010000115.1:0-6397 GCA_041652375.1 Opitutales bacterium
ATGGAGACCACGGGCCTTGTTCTGGAGATGTACCGCGACAATTTCGGCAGCATCCCCGTCGTGATCGGACAGGATTTCGCCCCCTTGGACTTGGTAGCAGCTCTAACGGCTGACGGGCGCAATATTACCGTTGGCGTCGTCAATCCTACCGCTGGTCAACTTACTGTGGAGTTGAGACTCACTTCCTGCACTCTTGAGGGTGCGGCGACGCGTTTCACAGTCTCGGCTTCGGATGCGGAGGCCCGCAACGAACCGGGCAAGGCGCGGGTCGTGGATATAGTTCGGACGCCCGGCATCGATGCTTCCGCACCGCTTGTGATTCCGGCCTTCAGCGCTTCAATATTTATTGTACCGGTCAGGTGATTCTTTCTGACCTTCAACCCAAAACCAACCATGTCAGTACTTAAACAGCTTGTTTTTATATCCGCACTGACGGCTTCCGCTGCCATTATGACACCACAAATCTCATCCGCAAAGGCTCCGGTCAACCCGTCCGGCTTCGCCATCAGCCGTGGCATCAACATCAGTCACTGGCTTTCTCAGGACTTCGGCTGGGCGCCCAAGAACGAGTGGTTCACCGAGAACGACATGCGCTACATCGCCAGCATCGGCTTCGACCATGTGCGCCTGCCTGTGGACGAGATCGAGCTTTGGAACGTGGACGGCAGCGCGAACGAGGCGAACTTCACCATGCTGAAGGACGCCCTCGGCTGGGCCAGCGAAAACGGCCTGCGCGTGATCGTGGACTTGCACTCCGTGCGCGCACATCATTTCAACGCGTCCAACGAGGGCAAGCACAACACCCTGTGGACCGATCCTGCGGCGCAGGAGCACTTTATCGGCCTCTGGAAACAGCTTTCCGCCCGTTTGTGCGATTATCCGAACGACTTTCTGGCCTACGAGATCATGAACGAGCCGACGGCTCCCGATCCCGAGGACTGGAACAAGCTCGTTACAAAGACCATTGATTACATTCGCAGCGTCGAGCCGGAGCGCGTGATTGTAATCGGCGCGGACATGTGGCAGACGCCGCAGCTTATGCCGTTTCTCAAGGTCCCGGAGGGCGACAGGAACATCATCCTGAGCATGCACACTTACGAGCCGCTGCTTTTCACCCACCATACTGCAAGCTGGATCGATGGTCCCATACAGACCTACACCGGCCCGGTCAACTATCCCGGCCCGATCATCGACAAGGCCACTTTCGACACTTTGGCGGGCGATTCCAGAAAGCTGGCGCATCCTTTGAGCAGCAGCGTTCTGGACAACTGGGGCCCGGAGCGTTTCCTCGTGGAGATTGCGCCCGCCGTCAAGCGCGCGCAGGAACTAGGCCTTCAGCTTTACTGCGGCGAGTTCGGCAGCCTGCCGACCGTCCCGCGCGCGGCTCGTCTGGCCTACTACCGCGACATCGTCGGCGTGTTCGAGGCCAACGGCATCGCATGGGCCAACTGGGAATACAAGGGCGACTTCGGCATTACCGAATGGCACGGCTTGAAGTCCCTAGACGGCGCGCCGGACGTGCAGATGATCGACGCCCTCATGCAGCGTTGATCCGCTTAAACCATGTTTCAGCCAGGGTTGTTCAATCCGCAGGTCAACACACACCCTGCGGCGTTGGGCAGAGTGTTAGCCTGATCCGGTGGGAGCCGGGTCAGGCTTTTTTCTGCCCGTATCGCGCCTTGTCCCGCGTGCGTGTTTTTGTGCTCGTTTGAGGTCATTTTTTGGGCATGCTTTGTATTTGGTACTACGAATGCTTAGAAACGTAATACCGGATGGCGCGTGGGCATTCCGTTTCGGCGCGTCGGATGGTCAAATCTTTACAGTCATGAATTCGAACACGGATGATTCCTTGATTTACGAGACTTTGCTGCCGGGCGGCACGATGTGGTCCATGGTGATCGGGCGGCACAGGGTGCTGCGGCTGACGGATGTCGAGGGCGGCGCGAACGTGGGCGCTTTGTTCTACAACGCTCTTGAGCGGCAGGAGCGTTACAACATGCCCGACACGCTCAAGGGGCAGCATATTTTCCACGTGCATCATCCTTTCTGTCTGCACTCGGACATGGGGCGCGTCTTGGCGTCCGTCACGGCGGATACGCGGGGTTGGCACGATACGGTGTGCGGTTGTTCGAGCGCGGCGTTGGTGCAGAAGAAGTGGGGCGTGAGGTCGTATCAGGAGGCGCGCAACGACTGGTTCCGCAACGGGCATGATTGTTTCTTGATCGAGCTTGCGAAGTGGGGCCTCGGCGAGCGCGACCTTACCGCGAATGTGAACTTTTTCAGCAGGGTCGTGACCGACGTGGATGGGGGTTTGCACTTCGTGGCCAGCGGCGGGGCGGGGGACTTTGTCGAGCTTCGTTTCGAGATGGATACGTTGGTGGTGTTGAACTCTTGTCAGCATCCGCTCGATCCGGCTGCCGAGTATGCGCCGAGTCCCGTCGGGTTGGCCGTTTATCAGGGTTCGGAGGCGTCAGCCGATGATGCTTGTCGCAATTCGTGCCCGGAGAATGTCCGGGCTTTCACTTCTACCGCGATTTACCACAAACTTCGTTTCTAGCCATGTTGAGGGAGAGCACACTTTTACCGGAGAATGCCGTTTATGATCATGTGATTCCTGCCGGGGATTACTGGATTCATCGTATCGGGGCGGGGCAGGTGTTCCGTCTTGTCGATTTGGAGGGCAATCAGGCCGTGGATACTTTGTTCTACGATGCCGTGGATCCTGATAATCGTTACAGCGCGAATGACACGGTCTTGAATCAGGGGGCTTTGTACCTGACGACGGGCACGGAGCTTGTGAGCACGCGGGGGGATGTTCTGGCGACTATCGTCGCGGATACTTGCGGGCGGCATGATACCTTGGGCGGGGCTTGTTCGCGGGAGAGTAACACGATGCGTTATTCGTTGGACAGGGGGCATATGCATGCTTGCCGGGATAGTTTCATCCGTGGGCTTCAGTCTTATGGGCATGGTTTGGACAAGCGGGATATCGCCTGCAATATCAACTTTTTTATGAATGTTCCGGTCACGCCGGAGGGTAAGTTGTCGTTCGAGGATGGGGTGTCGGCTCCGGGGCGCTATGTGGAGTTGCGGGCGGAGCGGGATATCCTTTGTCTGATTTCAAATTGTCCGCAGTTGAATAATCCGTGCAATGCCTACAATCCAACCCCAGCCCGCGTCCTAATCTGGGCAGGGCGGACGCGCCCTGCACCCTCCGATCCTATCGGATCGGGAATGGGCTGACGCCCCTTACGGGAGGGTGTAAACCCTCCTTACATGAAGGGCTTTGCCCTTACGCCGACTTCGTGCGGCTACCCCTTCAATTAAATGCGTATGTCGCATCAGTGCAGACAGTGGATGGTGCTTTTGGTCTTAGGGTAGGGACGCCTCTCCGGGCGTCCGCTTGGGGGTGGGGTCGTTCCGTATCGTAATTTGTCACACTGCTTTTCTCATGTTCACTAAAGTTCTCGTTGCCAATCGCGGCGAAATCGCCTGTCGCGTCATTCGCACTTTGCGGCGGCTGGGCGTCCGGTCTGTCGCCGTGTTTTCGGAGGCGGAGGCGAACGCGCGTCATGTCGCCGAGGCCGACGAGGCGTTTTGCGTGGGCGAGGCTCCGGTGGCGAGGTCATACCTTAATCAGGGGGAGATTATCGCCGTCGCGCTTCGCACGGGCGCTCAGGCGGTGCATCCGGGTTACGGGTTGTTGAGCGAGAACGCGGGTTTCGCAGAGGCTTGCGAGCGGGCGGGTTTGGTGTTCATCGGGCCGACGCCGGAGCAGTTGCGTGTGTTCGGCCTGAAGCATGAGGCGCGGCGTCTGGCGCGGGCGGCTGGGGTTCCTCTTTTGCCGGGTTCGGAGCTTCTAGCGTCCGCTTCGGATGCGGCATCGGCGGCGTCGGGAATAGGCTTTCCGGTGATGTTGAAGAGCACGGCGGGGGGCGGCGGCATCGGGATGCGCGTCTGTCGCAGCGAGGAGGAGGTGGGCGCGGCTTTCGAGAGCATCGAGCGGCTGGGCGTGAGCCATTTCGGGCAGGGGGGCGTGTTTGTCGAGAAGTTGGTGGAGCGCGCGCGGCACTTGGAGGTGCAGATGTTCGGCGACGGCGCGGGCAGGGTGCTGTCGCTTGGCGTGCGGGACTGTTCGGCCCAGCGGCGCAATCAGAAGGTGCTGGAGGAGACTCCGCCCGCCGGGGTGTCTGCCGAGGCCGTCGCGGCGATGGAGGACGCCGCGCGTCGGCTTGGCGAGAGCGTGAATTACCGCTCCGCCGGGACGGTGGAGTTTCTTTGGGACATGGACGCGGGAGCGCCGTATTTTCTGGAGGTCAACACGCGGCTTCAGGTGGAGCACGGCGTCACGGAGCTTGTCACGGGGACGGACCTTGTGGCGTGGATGTTGGACGTGGCAGCGGGCAATGGCCTGCCGGAGAGTGCTCCCAAGCCGCAGGGGCACGCCATTGAGGCTCGCATTTACGCCGAGGATCCGGCGAAGGACTTTCAGCCGTCAAGCGGGCTTGTCACGCACTGTTCAGTGCCGGACGGCGTGCGCTGGGACTCGTGGATCGACGCCGGAACGGAGGTCACGCCGTATTACGATCCCTTGCTGGGCAAGTTGCTCGTGCACGGGGCAGACCGCGCGGATTCGCTGGCGAAGCTGCGCGACGCGCTGGATAAGCTTTCAATTTACGGCATCGAGACGAACCTTCGCTATCTGCGTTCCATAGCGGCTGGCGAGGTCTATGGCGGGGGTCGCATGACGACGCGTTTCCTAGGTTCCTTCCCTTACAGGCCGCGCAGCATCGACTTGCTCAAGCCGGGAACCATGACCACGGTGCAGGACTGGCCGGGCCGCGTGGGCTACTGGGAGGTCGGCGTTCCGCCCTCAGGGCCGATGGATGCGCTTTCGTTCCGCCTCGGCAATCGGCTGCTCGGGAATCCCGAGGACGCCGCCGGGCTGGAGATCACCGCCGTGGGTCCGCGTCTGCGTTTCAACGCCCCCGCGCGGGTCGTCCTGACGGGCGCTGTGACGGCGGCGGCATTGGACGGCGTTCCCGTGGCGTTCTGGGAGCCTTTCGAGGTTTCGGCGGGCGCGGTTCTGGACTGCGACAGTCCGGGCGGGTTCGGCACGCGCAGCTACCTCTGCATCGCTGGCGGCTTGGATTTGCCGAAGTATCTTGGCAGCCGTTCCACGTTCACGCTGGGTCGCTTCGGCGGTCCCGCTGGCCGCGCCATCGCGGCGGGGGACGTGCTACACATGGGCGCGGACGTGCCCGAAGTTGCCCCTGCGACACTGGCGGCGAATCTGCGTCCGCAGATGGTGCGGCGCTGGGAGATCGGCGTCCTTTACGGGCCTCACGGTTCGCCGGAGTTCTTCACGCCGGAATACATCAGGACCTTTTTCAACACGGACTGGAGGGTTCACTACAACTCCGCCCGCACGGGTGTGCGCCTAGAGGGTCCCAAGCCCGGCTGGGTGCGTTCCGACGGCGGGGAGGCGGGCCTGCATCCGTCCAACATTCACGACAACGCCTACGCCATCGGGACGATAGATTTCACCGGGGACATGCCCATCATCCTCGGGCCGGACGGTCCGAGCCTCGGCGGCTTCGTCTGCCCGGCGACGATCGTCGGCGCGGAGCTTTGGAAGATGGGCCAGCTTCGCCCCGGAGACAGCGTGCGCTTCAAGGTCTGGGACGACACGCGGGCGCGGCTGGAGCGCGAGCGGCAGGCCCGGCTGTTGCGCGATCTGGACGCCCCCTTGCGCGTGCCGCCCATGCCCTCGGAGCCGAACTCCCGCAAACGTTCCTGCGTGCTTTTCATGCAGGGGCAGGGCGAGGACGCGATGGTTATCCGCCGCTGCGGTGACGCCTATCTGCTGGCGGAGTTCGGCACGGCGCGTCTGAGCCTCGACCTTCGCTGCAAGGTGCAGGTGATCTACGAGCGCCTGAAGGAACTTGGTATTTCAGGGGTGTTGGACCTCACTCCGGGCATACGCTCGCTGCAGGTTCACTATGAGCCGGACCGGCTGGACCAGAAGGACGTGATCGACATTTTATCCCGTCTGCACGACGAATTGCCGCCCATCGACGAGATGGTGCTGCCTTCGCGCATCGTGCATCTGCCCCTTTCGTGGGACGACCCTTCCACGCAGCTCGCCACGCGCAAATACATGCAGAGCGTGCGTCCCGATGCGCCTTGGTGCCCGGACAACATCGAGTTCATCCGCCGCATCAACGGGCTGGAAAAGCGTCAGGACGTGTACGACGTGGTGTTCAACGCGAGCTACCTTGTGCTGGGCCTCGGCGACGTGTATTTGGGCGCTCCGGTGGCGACGCCGATGGACCCGCGCCACCGTCTTGTGACCACCAAATACAACCCGGCCCGCACATGGACGCCGGAAAACGCC
>JBAZHO010000116.1:0-6370 GCA_041652375.1 Opitutales bacterium
GCTAAGTTCGACCAGTTCCTGCGTGATCGCGCCCTGACGGGCCTTGTTGTAATTGAGGGTGAGCCGCTGCTCCAGATCGTGCGCGTTGTCCGTAGCGGTCTTCATGGCCACCATGCGCGAACTCTGCTCGCTGGCCTGCGCTTCGAGCATCATCTGGTGAATCTCCCGCCGGATGTACAGCTCCATGATCTGGTTGAGGATGGTCTGCGCGTCCGGCTCGAAAAGCATCTCCCGGTTGTCGTTGGGGATGGGCGGCTCGGCGGTCTCGTCGCTGTGGCCCTTGTGCTCCTCGATGAACTTGTCCAGCGAAGGAATGGGCGCGAGCTGCATCAACGTCACCTCCTGCCGCAGGTTGTTCACAAAGCGCGGGTAGAGGACCTCGATGGTGTCGATCTCGCCGTCCTTGAACGCCTGCGTGAGGGTTTCCACGACGGGACGCACCTCGCGGTAAGGCACGCGGTCGGACACGGAGAACTGGGCCTTCAAGTCCCTGCCCGTGCGGGCGAGGAACTGCGAGCCCTTGCGCCCCACGGCCACGAAGCTGATGTCGCCCTCGCCAAGGTCCGAGGCGATAAAACGGAAAAGGTTGGAATTGAGAGCGCCCGCCAGACCCTTGTCGGTGGACAAAACCAGCACGCCGCGCTTCAGCACCGGGCGCGGGCTGAGGAAAGGGTTGTCCTCGCAGCACAGCGCCCCCGACTCGTCGCGCGGCAGCAAGGCGAGCACCTCGGCCAGCATCTGCGCATACGGGCGCGCCTGAATGGCGGCATCCTGCGCGCGCTTCATCTTCGAAGCGGCGACAAGCTGCATGGCGCGCGTGATCTTCCCGGTATTCTTTACCGAGCGGATGCGATGCTTGATGTCCCGTAGGTTAGGCATGGGTCAAAGTGAAGAAATTCGATTTTTGTGTGTTACTTGGCTCCCATCTGCGGGGCGGGAGCTTGGAGATAGGGTTCGAGTTTGCGACGCACCTCCTCGGGCAGCTTGTCACTTACGAGTTCGATGATGCTGTCCAGCAGAAACTGCTTTTGCTCAGGCGTGTATTCATCCCAGCTTGTGTGCCAAGGGAAGTCTTCGAGCATGTCTTCCACATAAATGCGACTACTCGCAGGGGGGATTTCCGGGTGCTCAAGGTCGTAGAAGCGCAGCTCCACGGCGACTACGGCGTATGTAGAATGGAGATTCAAAAAGCTTCTGTACATCATTCCCACCCCGCTGTACCAGTGTGGGTCATACTGTTGGCTCAGGTTGACCTTTGTGGGGAAGGCGACAACAAGACTGTCAAATCCGTTCGCAAGGAGCGCAGAAACATAATCCTGCGGCAGGACAAAAGGGGCACTAGGCGAGAACGGCTGTGTCTGTGCCTGTCGTAGCGTATCGACGTCGGCAGGATCTCTCACGAACTCCGAATGGATGAATTCCATGAGCACGGGTTCAACGGCGTCACTTAACAGAGCGTCCAGATCCTGCCCTTGGGGATACCACTGGACAAATTCGTTGTTGAATACCGTGGTTCCGATCTTGGTCGCATGAAGGTTGTTTCCACTCGCGCTGACAAAGGCCGTCTTATGCCATTCGTTTGTGCGTAATACCTTGAAAGAAGAATTGGTTGCGCATCCTGATAGTACCAACAGGATTCCGCAGGCAAGAAAACCAAGTGACTTTCCGGGGAGCTTCATGATCGGGTTGTGGGTTGAAATGTGAGTAGGCCTAGACCTCGTAGCCCTGCAGCCAAGCTTCCACTGCGTTCTTCAGGGCGGCGTTCAGTTCGTCGTCCAGCTTCTTGCGTCTGGTGATCTGGGCCAGCACGTCGGACGCGCTGGAAGCGAAGTAGTCTTCGAGGCTGTGGGACGCGGCGACCATGCCCTTGATCGGGATCTTGTCGAAGTAGTTGTTCTGCGCGGTCCAGAGCAGGGCAACTTGCACGGCTGCGCTCTTGGGGCTGCCGCCGAGCTGCTTGAACAGTTCCACGAGGCGCGCGCCCCGGTCCAGCGTGGCCTTGGTGCGGGCGTCGAGGTCCGAGCCGAACTGCGCGAAGGCTTCCAGTTCGCGGTACTGGGCCAGTTGCAGCTTCACCTTGCCCGCGACCTGCTTGAGGGCCTTGATCTGCGCCGCGCTGCCTACGCGGGACACAGACAGGCCGACCGATATGGCCGGGCGGATGCCCTTGTTGAAGAGGTCGGTTTCGAGGTAGATCTGGCCGTCGGTGATGGAAATGACGTTCGTCGGGATGTAGGCGGACACGTCGCCTGCCTGAGTCTCGATGATGGGTAGCGCGGTCAGCGAGCCGTTGCCGTTGTCCTTGTCCAGACGCGCGGAACGTTCCAATAGCCGACTGTGCAGGTAGAACACGTCGCCCGGATACGCCTCGCGGCCCGAGGGGCGCTTCAGGATGAGCGAAATCTGGCGGTAGGCCACGGCGTGCTTGGAAAGGTCGTCATAGACGATCAGGGCGTCCATGCCGTGCTCCATGAACCATTCGCCCATCGCACAGCCGGAGTAGGGGGCGATGTACTGATTGGCCGGGTTGGCCGCCGCCGGGGCGCTGACGATGATGGTGTAGTCCATCGCGTCGGCTCTTTCGAGGGTGTGGATCGTGCGGGCGATTGTGGAGTTCTTCTGCCCGATTGCCACGTAGATCGAGTAAACGGCGCGGAAGTCCGGGTCGCCCTGCGCACCCGCGCGGTTGATGCGGGCCTGTGAAATGATGGTGTCGATGGCGATGGTCGTCTTGCCGGTCTGGCGGTCGCCGATGATCAGTTCGCGCTGGCCGCGGCCAACGGGGATCATGGCGTCGATGGCCATGATGCCGGTCTGCACCGGCTGGTCCACGCTCTTGCGCGGCAGGATGCCGGGCGCGATGCGCTCCACGGGCAGGGATTCCGTGCTGTTTATCGGGCCTTTGCCGTCGAGCGGCTGGCCGAGGGCGTCCACCACGCGGCCCAGCAGGCCCTTGCCCACGGGGACAGAGAGCAGGCGGCCCGTGGTCTTGCACTCGTCGCCCTCCTTCAGACCGGACACGTCGCCCATGAGCACCGCGCCGACTTCGTCCGCCTCAAGGTTCAGCGCCATGCCGAATATCCCGCCGGGGAACTCGATCATCTCGTTGCTCATCAGCTTGGACAGCCCGTCGATGCGCGCCACGCCGTCCGCTATGGAGAGGATTTTTCCCGTGTTGCTGCGGGTTATTCCGGCGCCGAGGGAGGCGATTTCGGATTCAATCTGTTCGAGGATGTCGCTCATCGCTAAAAATCTGCTTTGGTGAGGCTCAAATGAAGTTTGTAAAGTGACGCCGTGGCGGACTGCCGTTCGCGGCGGAAAAGGGTGTTGTTTGTCACGATGCGGCCAGTCTTGCCAGCTTGCCGGCTATCGAGGCGTCGTATTCGTCGTCGCCAAGGCGCACCCTGATCCCGCCCAGAAGGGCCGGATTTTCGCGCTCCACGACGATCAGCTTGCGGCCCGTCTTCTGCGAAAGCCCATCGACGAGGGCCTTGCGCGAGGCATCGTCCAGAGCGCCGGAACGTTCGATGACCAGCGTGCGCAGGGCTTCCTCCCTGCGCATCAGGCGCAGGTAGGCGACGAGCAGGGCCTTGCGCTCCCTGTCGGGCCGTCTGCGCAGCAGCTCCAGCACGGCGCTCACGCGGGCGGGCGAAGGCTCGCCGTCCGCGATGCTGGCGTGCACCAGTTTGCGCGCCAGCGCGGCTGTTTTGGCTTTGGCTGCTTTCACGTTCGTCTATGCGGGCCTAGTTGTTGCGGGCCAGCTCTTCCGCCGCGTGGCTGTTGAGCGTGGCGCGTTCGCCGTCGGCCAGATCCCGGGACAGGACCTTGGACGTGGTCAGCACCACCAGTCGCGCGACTTGTTCCTTGAGGGACTCGAACTCCTTGCGGCGTTCCAGTTCGATGGATTCCCGGCCCCGGGCGAGCATCTGCTCCACCTTGGCCGCAGTTTCCTTCGCCTGCTGGTCCAGCAGCGCCTTGGCGGTGTTGCGGGACTGTGCGATGATTTCCTGCGCCTGCTGCCGGGACTCGCGCAGCATCTGCGCCTGCTTCTCCTCGGATTCGGCCAGCTTCTGCTTCATCTCTTCGGCGTAAAGGAGGCCCGCCTCGATCTTGCTCTTGCGCTCGTCCATGGTCTGGAGGACTTTGCGGAAGAAGCCGTAGTAGAGGATCGCGGCGACGATGCAGAAGTTCAGCGCCTGCGCCGTGACGGTCCACGGGTCCAGACCGAATTTGTCCACAATGACGACAATCCGGTCGGACAGGCCTGCGGCGATTACTGGTATAAGCGGATTCACTTGGCCCTTTGGAAGGGGGTGTTAGACGAACAGGGCGATGAGGCCGAGGCCTTCCACGAGCGCCATGCCGATGATGGCCTGAATGAGGACCTTGCCGGATGCGCCGGGGTTGCGGCCCACGGCGGATACTGCGTTGAGGCCGACGAGGGCCACGCCGATGGCGGCGGCTCCGGCTACCATGCCGGCTTTGATTTCGCCAGCGTTGATGGTTACTTCAGCGATGATCTGTTGCATTTTGCGTGTAGTTTCTTGAGGTGATTCGAAAAAGTGAGTGCCTGCCCTAATGGGCGTGTTCCGCCTGTTCCTCGTCCTTGTTGCATATCAGGCCGATGTAAACGGCCACCAGAAGGGCGAATACAAGCGCCTGAACCAGCCCGATGAGGGTTTCCAGAAGCATGAACGGAACCGGCAGAATCCATGCGAACGCGCCGGAGACGCTGGTCATGAGACTTTCGCCGCCGAAGCTGTTCCCGTATAGTCGGACGGAGAGCGACACAAGGCGCAGGGCGATCGAGAATACTTCGATGCAGCCCACCATGAAGAAGATGACGAACAGGGGGTAGTAAATTGCGGCGGGGACTTCCTTTTTGTCCGCCTTGTTGCCGAACAGGTCCTGAAACACGTGTTTGGGCCCCGCGAAGCGCATCACGAAGTAGGTCCATGCGATGAAGTGGACACAGGCCAGACCCAGCGTCATGCTCATGTCCGTGTTGGCCGGGCGCATCCAGTATTTCAGGTGATCGCCGTGCGCGGTGTGTTCCACGATGCCGAACGCGCCCATGCCGGGCAGCAGGCTGCTCCAGTTCTGGATCAGGATGAAGATGAAAAAGCCTATCAGCAGGGGAAAGGTCCTGCCTATCATCTGTTTGCCGACGATGCTCTCGAAGAGGTCGCGCATTCCGCCCACCACGCTCTCCACGATGGCCTGCCCGCGCTTGGGGATGATGCCCGCCTTGCCGATTACAAGACGCAGCACCACGATGAGCAGCAGGGAAATGACCCAGCCGGTGACCATCGAGTTCGTGACCGGCATGCCGGGGCCGACTCCGATGGGGATGCGGAAAAGTATGTAGGGCTTGGGCGAGACGTGCGCGGCGGGGGCAGCGGCGTGTTCTTCGCCCTCGACGGTTGCGTTCCCGGCGGCGTCCTCCTCGGCGAAGGCGAGGGGCATCTGCGCTTCGGCCTTGCTGACCGCATGCTCCGTCAGGGCGGAGTCCGCCTTGGGCGGGTTTTCCTGAGGGGCCGACGCAAAAAGGCCCTGCCCCATCAGGAGCAGAGCCGCAAGGGCTCCAAATATAGTTTTGTTAAGCATCTCTGCGAAACTACCTAACCAAAAAGGCTTGTCTTTAGCAGCGGCCCGCAATGCAGGTCAACAATTTAATCATCCAAAAGCGTATGAATAATCGGTTATTTTATATCGCGTCGAGGTTGTCGAGGGTTTCGATCACCATTTCGCGGAGCAGTTTCATGTTCAACGGTTTTGTGAGAAAGCCGGACACGCCCAGCACGCCCACTTCCGCCCGTTCCATGGGGCCGTTTTCCACCGAGCACATGATGACGCAGGTGTCCTTGAACTCCGGGTCCTCGCGCAGTCTTCTCAGGATGGTCAGGCCGTCCGGGTAGGGCATGGATATGTCCAGAATCACAAGGGCGGGCTTATGCTCGTTGATGGCGCGGATAACACCGTTCCCGGTGGTCGCTTCAAACAGTTCTACGTCCAGATCGCGCAAGGATTGGGCCACGAGTTTGCGCGCAAGCGCGGAATCATCGCCCAGAAGAATCTTTGCTCCCTTGATCATGGTGTTGATTACTGGTTGCGGTTTTCCTGTATGAACAGGTCCATTACAATGGGTTGTCCCTCGAATTCAAAGTGAAAGGTTTCGCGTCTGGCGGACTGGACGGAATCGACCTCCATCTGGCTGCCCCTGAGCACGGTGGGCAGCGTCACGCGGCAGTTGAAGCCGAGGTCGCAGATGCCGTTCTTGAAGCCGCCGATGGTCATGTTTGAGATCTCGCCGACCACGTCCTTCACGATCTCGAACTCGCTGGCCAGTTCATCCACGCCCATGCCGGTC
>JBAZHO010000117.1:0-6349 GCA_041652375.1 Opitutales bacterium
CCGGCGAGGTGGCCGTCCTTTACCGCGCCCACTATCAGGCGCTGGACCTGCAAATGGAACTGTCCCGGCGCGGCATTCCCTTCAGCATCACCAGCGGCGTGCGCTTCTTTGAGCAGGCGCACATACGCGACCTCGTCGCCCAGCTTCGCCTGATCGTGAACCCCGGCGACGAACCCGCCTTCGTGCGCATCTGCGAGCTTCTGCCCAAGATCGGCCCCAAGACAGCCGCGCGGCTGCACAGGGCAATTTCCGACATCTTCGCGCGGCGGCGCGACGAGTCCGGTCACGACAGCATTTCCAAGACCGACGCGCCGACTCTTTTCGATATGCCCGGCGACGGGAAAGAGGCCGAAGTAGATTTGACCTCGTGCAAGACCGCGCACCCGATAGACGTGTTTGACGACCCGGCCCTGCTAGAAAAAGTGCCGGAGCCGGCCCGCGAGACATGGAAGGACCTCGCCCGCACCTTGCAGGAGGCCCTGAAGATGCACAACGAGAACCCGGACAAGCCCGCCCGCGCGGTGCAGGTGCTGGCCGAGGGCTGGTACGGGGACTATCTGCGTGTGGCCCACGACCGCCCGGAAAGCCGCCGCGAAGATCTGGGCGCGTTGATCGACTTCGCCGAAAAGTATTCCGCAATGGACGAAATGCTCGCCCAACTGGTGCTCCTGAGTTCGGAAGGCAACGAGCGCGGCATGGCGGACGCGAAAGACAAACTGCGCCTGAGCACCATCCATCAGGCCAAGGGGCTGGAGTTCCCGGTCGTGTTCGTAATCGGGGCCAGCGACGGCTCCCTGCCCCTGCAAAGGGCTATCGACGAGGGAGACGTGGACGAGGAGCGCCGCCTCTTTTACGTGGCCGTCACCCGGGCAGAGGACGAGCTTTACGTCTGTTACCCGACGCTTCAGATGCAGCGCGGCGGGGGCATTTTCCGGCTGGAACGCAGCCGCTTCATAGACGAGATCGACGCGGAGAAGTTCGAATCGGCCCGTCCAAGACATTCATGGGAATAAACGCCGCGACCGTGCCCCGGACAGAGGGGCCGGATCGGCGGATTCCCAAAACATTTTCCAAGACATGAAAGTTATCTGGCGCGTTTCAAAATACCTATTCCGCTACAAGGGCCTGTTCTCGCTGACGCTGCTTCTGGCCGTGGCCATGACGTTGGCAGGCATCGCCGTGCCCAGAGTCATCGAATGGATTCTGCGTTCCATCGTGCAGGACAGGCAGACCGACGGGCTATGGATCGGGATCGGCGTCATCACCGCGCTCTTCTTCCTGCGGGAGCTGTTCAACTGCCTGCGCATCCGCGTGAACAACACCCTTGAACAGCGCGTCCTGATCGACTTGCGCGGCGATCTGCACACGCGCCTGATGCACCTGCCCATCTCGTTTTACGACCGCAACAAGAGCGGCGAGGTCGCATCGCGCGTGATCGAGGACGTGCAGAACGTGGAGCGCGGCCTTCTGGACGGCACGGAACAGGGCATCAGCGCGGCCCTGATGGTGGTCGGCATCTGCATCGTCCTGACGATCATGGAACCACGGCTGGCGGCACTGGTGATCGCGCCCATGCCCATAGTTCTTGCGCTCAATTTCTGGCATGCCGTGGCGACTCGGCGCAACTGGCAGAGGGTCCGGGAGAGTTCCGGTGCCCTCAACGGCCTGCTCGTGGAGGACATACAGGGCAACCGCCTCATCCATTCCTTCGCCTTGCAGCAGCGCGAGCACGTCCGCTTCATGAGCATCGCCGAGGATCTGCGCACGCGCACGCTCAAGGCCATGTTCAGGTGGAGCCTGCACGGACCGGGAACGTCTTTCGTGGGCGCGCTTGGCACGGTGGCCGTCGTCGGCATGGGCGGCTACCTCATGGTCACGGACCCCGCCTTCGGCTTTCCGCGCCTGTTCGCCTTCTTCTTTTACGCCACGATGCTCTACGAGCCGCTCGGCCAGATCAACATGCTCAACCACATGCTCGCGGCGGCCACGGCCAGCGGCAGGCGGGTGTTCGAGATACTTGACCACCCGATACAGATACGCGACTGCGACAAGCCCAGACCCTTCCCGTCGGAAGGCCCGCTTGAGGTTCGCTATCGGGACGTGTCCTTCTCCTACCCGGAGCGCGACGAGGTGATCGGCCACCTTGAACTGACGCTTCCCGCAGGCAGGACGACGGCACTTGTGGGGCACACCGGCGCGGGCAAGAGCACAATCGCCAACCTGCTGCCGCGCTACTACGACGTGGACGGCGGCTCCGTGGAGATCGCGGGCGTGAACGTGCGGGACATCGGCCTCACGGCGCTTCGCCAGAACATCGGCTACGTGGCGCAGGACCCCTTCCTTTTCGACGGCAGCGTGCGGGACAACCTCGCCCTCGCCTGCCCCGAAGCCACGCAGGAGCAGATGCTCGCCTCGCTGGAAGGCGCGCGCGCGAAGGATTTCGTGCTGCGCCTGCCCGACGGGCTGGACACGCCCATAGGCGAGAAAGGCGTGCGCCTTTCGATGGGGGAAAAGCAGCGCCTCACCATAGCCCGCGTGCTGCTCAAAAACCCGCCGGTGGTGATCCTCGACGAGGCCACGTCAAGCGTTGACACGCAGACCGAACGCCTCATACAGGGCGCGCTGGACACCCTCATGCGAGGCCGCACGGTGCTGGTCATAGCGCACCGCCTTTCGACCGTGCGCCGGGCGGACCAGATAGTCGTGCTGGAGCGCGGCAGCATCGTGGAAAAGGGACGTCACGAGGAATTGCTGGCGCACAACGGGCTGTACGCCCGCCTGTGGAACTTCCAGTTGGACCTAGTGCCCGAAAAAGACTAAATACGCGCATTGAGTTGCAATATCTAAAGTGCTATTAAACGCGTGTGAAATCCATATACTCTCTCATTGCAGCCTTACTCCTTCTTAGCTCCTGCGTCACGCAGCAGTATGTATCGTATTTCAACAGGAAAAGCGTCTTCGAGATAAGGCCTGCGGTGTATCTGCTTGAGGATGGGCGTGCCTTCCTTGCATGGAAGCGGACTGCTGACGCGCCAGTCTTCGTCCCGACATACAGAATCTCGCATAATGTGGTGCTTTTCCGCGCTATCTGTCCCGAGCCCGGAGCGCCGCACGCGGACCGCCCGCTCGCGGACTGTCTCGAAATCAGTAGCAAACAAGCCATCAAACTGATTAACAACCGAGACATGGTAGCCGACAGGTCCTACTGGCCCGTAGGGTGGGAGGAAAACGACTCCTCTTTTTCCTCGATACTCATTAAAAAGGGACAGCCCGAATTCATGGAAATCAAGTAGCGGGTCGGTTCCGCGATATGTGCGGCCCCTGCGCCTTACGTGACGATTCCCATGAGTCCGCCGGAATTGGCAGACGACGAGTTTATCCGCAGATTACACGGATTCCTTGGATTGGGAGAATCGCGGAGAAGAATTCTGGGTTTTTCTTCGGTTTTCTTTTGAAAATCGCTATAAGGCCGGGGGGGAACGCTATCATCCCCCATCCCGCCGCGTATCCCACGGGTCGCGGCTTGAAATATCATCCGCACTTTCTTTCTAAACAGCTTACAACCATGCCCGCCCTCAAAGACCTGTCCGAACGTGAAATACTGGCTCTGGCCATCAACAGCGAAGAAGAAGACTCGCGCATCTACCAGACTTTCGCCGACCGCTGCCGCGAAAACTTCCCCTCATCAACGATCATATTCGTCGAGATGGCGCAGGAGGAGCGCGAGCACCGCGACAGCCTTTACAGCCTGTATGCGCAGAGATTCGGCGAGCACCTGCCCGCCATTCGCCGCGATGACGTGCAGGGCTTCCTCAAGCGCAGGCCGATCTGGCTGACCAAGCACCTGACGCTGGACCGCATGCGGCAGGAGGTCGCCATCATGGAGATGGAGACCGTCAAGTTCTACGAGCGCGCTGCCGAGCAGAGCACCGACATTTCCGCGCGCAAGCTGTTCTTCCATCTGGCCGAGGTGGAGAAAGCGCACGAGCGCCGTGCCGCAGAGCTTGAGGACGAGCACCTTGGCGGCGAAAAGCGCACGGAAGAGGAACTGGTGCAGCACCGGCTCTTCGTTCTCCAGTATGTGCAGCCCGGCCTTACCGGACTGATCGACGGCTCCGTATCCACCCTCGCGCCGTTGTTCGCGGCGGCTTTCGCCACGCAGAGCAACCACGATGCCATGCTGGTCGGCCTTGCGGCGTCCATAGGCGCGGGCATCAGCATGGGCATTTCCGAGGCTATGGCCGACGACGGGAAGATTTCCGGTCGCGGTTCCCCGTGGATGCGCGGCCTCGTATGCGGTCTCATGACCGCCGTCGGCGGCCTCGGACACACGCTCCCCTACTTCATACCGGATTCCTGGGCCAACGCCTTCATGACGGCGACGATCATCGCCGGCATAATCGTGGCCATAGAACTGTTCCTGATCGCATGGGTCCGCACCCGATACATGGAAACGCCCTTCTTCAGTTCCGTGGTCCAGATCATAATGGGCGGCGCGCTGGTGCTCGCGGCGGGCATCATAATCGGGTCCGCGTAGCAGACGGATGCGCCCGCAGAAGCGCACAGGGCGGGATCGCGGCTGAAGGACGGGACCGCCCCGCCCTCTTTACCTGCCCATTGCCATGAACACGGGGGACAGTTTGCTGATGCTGTGGTCGTTGCGGCAGGCTTCGGGGTCGTAGCTGTTCAGCAGGCGGTAGAAGCCGGGCGAATGGTCCATGTGCCGCATGTGCGCCAGTTCGTGGTAAATGATGTGGTCGTGCAGATGCGGAGGCAGCAGTATGATGCGCCAGTTGAGCGACAGGTTGCCGTCCCCCGTGCATGAGCCCCAGAGGGTGCGCTGGTCGCGCACGCGCACTTTGTTGATTCGCGCGCCGACTTTCTTTGCGAGGGCCGTCACTCTTTCGGGCACGTATCGGCGGGCCATTTCCGCAAGGGCGTTGATCAACTCTTCGGCCCTGTTGGCTCCCATGACGCAGCGGATTATGGTCTCCCCGCGCTGCGGGTCCGCCACCCAGTGCGTGCGCATCTTGGACTCGTCCAGCATCACATGCGCCTTCCGCCCGTCCAGACTGATCCAAGGCTGGGAGCGCAGATGCGCCTCGATGTCCGGCGGTTCGGGAACCTTGCCCAGCGTCTCGATCAGCCACGCGGCCTGACTGCGAAGGAATTCAAGCGCGCTGAAATCTGAAACGTAGTCCGGAACCGATAATATCACGTCTCCGGTATCGCGCACGCTTACCCGCAAAAACCTGTTCCGGCTGCTCCTTCTCAATCGGAATGGGAGCACCGTTTTGCCGTCGGACGTGGACAGTTCGCAGGAGCGTTGAATCATCGGTTTATCGAAGGTTCTCCTCAAAGCCATCCACGATTTTGTGTGAAAATCTGCGAAGCGCCGCCTCAGGGTCGATCTTCGCCTTGCGGCAGGCGGCAACCAGCTCCATGAGCTTCAGGCCCGCCTGATCCTCGTCCATCTCTTCGGCCATTCCCCTGATCCTGTCCTCGTCCAGCCGTGACGGCGTGTAATGTATCTTGGCGAGCTGTTTGAGCAATTCGTCGGCGTAGAGAAGGGTCGTCAGGTGGCGCGGCGGACGTTTCAGGGACACGGATGAGTTACTGCTGTTCATGGGGTATTTCCTTTCGGTTGCCTTGATCTGGTCCCATTTTACAAGGACCTCTTCGGTCGTGTCCGCTTTTGCGTCAGAAAATACATGAGGATGTCTGCGGATCAGCTTTTCGTTGATCTCCGCCGCGACATCGTCGATATCGAAGTGCCCGGATTCACTCGCAATCTGGGCATGCATGATCACCTGCAAGAGAACATCGCCAAGTTCCTCGCGCATGTGCGCCATATCGGCATCGTCAATGGTGTCCAGCAGCTCTGCAGTTTCTTCCTGCAGGCAGCGGCAGAGGCTCCGATGCGTCTGCTCCCGGTCCCAGGGGCATCCGTCGGGTGCCCTGAGGCGTTCCACTGTATTTATGAGGTCTTGCATCGGATTCACACCTGATATTCTTTATCTACAAATTGAACTTTTGCCAGAGCTAGAGCGAAATTGTGTAACATGAATTCTATAAACCACTGATGGCCAGCGACAAACTTAGCGAGATCATGGAGTGGAAACGACGGCAGGTGGCCCTGCGCGTGCGCAAGGTGTCCGACCGGGAACTGGCGCGTCTGGCCTCCGTGCGTCGAAAGGGGCTGAGTTTTGAAGAAGCACTGCGCAACCCGGACCATCTTTCGGTGATTGCGGAGATCAAACGCCGCTCCCCCAGCGCGGGGGAAATCAGCGCCCTGCCGGACGCTGCGGAACAGGCCCGCCGTTACTACAACGCCGGGGCGGACGCCATA
>JBAZHO010000118.1:0-336 GCA_041652375.1 Opitutales bacterium
GCCGTCCTTGAGCTTGCCCTTGAAGCGCTCGTCGCCGCGAATGATCTTCGAGCTTGAGCCGCCGGGGATGAGCGCCTTGAGCTTGCGCCCCGGCAGCATTCCGCCGCCGATCTCGTTGACAAGCTCTCCGTAGGTGACTTTGCCGCACTCAAGTTCGTAGTAGCCGGGCCGTCTGACCTGACCGGAAAGGCTCCACACGCGCGTGCCGGTGTTGCCGGGCGTGCCGATTTTCGCGTATGCCTCGCCGCCCATCTCCACGATGTGGCTCACGTTGCACAGGGTCTCGACGTTGTTGACGATGGTCGGGCACATGTAAAGGCCCAGAACCGCCGGAAA
>JBAZHO010000118.1:346-6320 GCA_041652375.1 Opitutales bacterium
GGTTTGATGCGGGGGTAGGGGCGGAAACCCTCGATGGAGGCGATAAGGCCCGTTTCCTCGCCGCAAATGTAGGCGCTCGCGCCACGGTGCACGATCAGGTTGCAGGAGTAGCCGCTGCCCAGAATGTTCTCGCCCACGAGGTTCTTCGCGCGCGCCTCCTCGATGGCCTTCAGGAGCAGCTTCGCGCCGAGGGGCATCTCCTCGCGGATGTAGATGATGGCCAGCGCCGCGTTGATGGCGAAGGCCGTGATCATCATGCCCTCGACAAGCTGGTGCGGATCCTTGTGGATTATCTGCCGGTCCTTGAAGGTGCCCGGTTCGGACTCGTCCGCGTTGCAGATCAGGTAGATCGGCTTGCCGCTTTTGCGGTCGAGGAACTTCCACTTCATGCCCGCCGGGAAGCCCGCGCCGCCGCGCCCGCGAAGGCCGCTCTTCTCCACTTCGGCGCAGATGTCGGCTGGCTTCAGCGTGGCGGCTTTGCGGAGTTGCTCGTATCCGCCGTTGTTCAGGTAACAGTCAATGTCCGGCGTGTAGCCTTCGGTGTCGACGTTCTTGAGGATTATGCGGCGTTCGCGTGGGTGCATAGCTCTGGATCAAGGAAAGTACCGATTGGGCGCTTAGGCAAACTCATTCGTTCGCGGCTGGTCACGCATGGCGGTTTTTCGCCGAACGCGCGGCATGATGGGAACGCGTTCCCGCGCCGGGGCTATCATGTCGGGAGAATTCGCGTCTTACGGCGCTTGCCTGTCTGGTGGATCGCCTGTGCCGGAGCCGTCCAGCTACGCGCTGATGGGTGGTCTTGGCGCTCTGGGCCTTGCTCTTGTCCGCCGCCGCGAGCGCAAATCCATGTCATAAGATAATGCTAACGCAATAGCTAGTGGTTGTGTTACAAATAGCTAGGACTTATGTTACATATTATGTCTTCTGTATGGAAATGTGTGGCATGCTTGCTCAACTCAGATAATAAAAGTTCGGACAGATCATAGATTCTATTTCAGAAGCGATGATTCCGTCACAACAAACATAACCAAAGTATATGAAAATAAAGACCATACCGAGTTTGCTCGCGGCCTGTCTGCTCCTTGGCGCGACGACGGCAAAAGCAAATCTCCTGCTCGATGTGACCGATATTACGGTAAATAGTATCACATTCTCTATATCTGGAACGCTTTCTACGGAAATCCCTGACTTTGACAGGAACATGCTGTTTATTGAGCTTCCCGGCGTTGATTGGATTGCTCCTGGGAATTTCAGCCTGAGCATCGATGGTCTCGCATTGATAAACGGGAGCGTTTGTACGGACAGCGCGGCAGTCACGAGTGCCAGCCACGGCGACTATATCCAGCTGGTTTTTGGAAGTGACTTGAACTTGTCCTTTGGCGGCACTGCGTTTGCCGTGACGCTTTCCACTATTTCTTCCCCGTTTATCGGCGTCATAGATACTGAGGATCTGGCTCTTTACTGGGGATTCAACGACGGTGATACGTTGCCCATTGGTGTTTACCAGTCCGGCGGATCGCCTGTGCCGGAGCCGTCCAGCTACGCGCTGATGGGTGGTCTTGGCGCTCTGGGTCTTGCTCTTGTGCGCCGCCGCCGCGTTCGCGCTTAGTGCAGACCAGTTTCCGGTCATCATTTACGAACGACTTCTTTCATAGTCTCCGGTTTAACGACCGGAGACTTTTTTTGTGTCTGGCAGGGGAGGGCTAGAAGAGCATCGGCATCAGGCGGCCCGCGAGGGTGCGCACGACATCCAGACCGGGATAATCCGGGTCTTCGAGAAGCTTGCGGCCACGCGCGATCATTTCGGGTCGCGCAGGGAGTTTTTCCATTCTCTCCCTGCCGAGCGCAATCCCGGCGTTCTGCCGGATTCTGTGTGCTGGCTCTTTCATCTTGGGGACAAGCTCTTATCGGCGGACTTGGGCGCTTCCTGAAGCAAAAGCTGTCAATGTGATGCTGTATGCTTGATGCGCGTGCCGCATCGGTCGATTATCGAAGCGGTATTTGTTTTATGCAAGCGGGCGCGTTTTACAACAGGCTTTCAAAGGATGCGGGGGAGGAGCTGGCCCGCGTGCTGGCCTCCTTGCCCGAGGACTTGCGCGAGGCCGCAGGCAAGCTGCCCGTCATCTGCCAGTTGACGCCCGGACGGGAGCTTCTGGACGAGGGGGAGCTGGACGAGGACCTGCTGGGCCTTTTCGTCGGGGCCTCGTATGCGGAAGCCGTCACGGGATCGAACGAACAGCCGCCGCAGATTTTCCTTTTTCTGGGCAATATCTGGGAGTATTCCGACGGGGACCCGCGCATCTACCGCAGGGAACTGCGCAAGACCTATCTGCACGAACTTGGCCACTATCTGGGCCTTGGCGAGGGCGAGCTTGATGCGCGGGGTATGGGTTGAGTCTTAATGCATTAATCGCATTCAAAACAGTGGCGTCGAGTCGCTTTGCTCTCGCCAATCCGGGGGGCCGCGTTGTTTATTACTGCCCTTATGCGATACGGATACTTTGACGACGCTGCACGCGAATACGTGATCGACAGGCCCGATACCCCGCGCCCTTGGTCCAACTATATGGGCGACCGCAACTACGGCGGTCTCATAACCAACCATGCCGGCGGTTATTCTTTCATCAAATCCCCCGCCCACGGACGCATCATCCGCTTCCGGTACAACTCCGTCCCCGCAGACCAGCCGGGCCGTCAGTTCTACGTCCGCGACATGGACAGCGGCGACTACTGGAGCGCCGCATGGCAACCGGTCGGGAAGCCGCTTGACCAGTACAAGAGCGTGGCCCGTTTCGGGACGAACTACACGACCATCGAGTCCGATTACAGCGGCATCCATCACGAGAGCACCTACTTCATTCCGATGGGGAAGAGCTTCGAATACTGGGCGCTGAAGCTGCGCAACGACTCCGACAAGCCGCGCAATCTGCGCGTGTTCACTTTCTGCGAGTTCACGTCCGAGTTCAACATGCTCAACGACTTGCTGAACCTGCAGTACACGATGCACATCGTCCGCGCCAACTACGCCGACAACATGATCGGCGTCAAAAGCTGCGGCAACCTGCCCACCGTGTCCACCGACGTTTCCGTGGGCGATCGCGCCCGCTGCTTCTGGATCGGCATGAACGGCGGCAAAGTGACCGGCTACGACTGCGACCGCGAAAAGTTCATCGGCGCCTACAACAGCTTCCACAATCCTGAGGCCGTCGTGCGGGGCGAGTGCTTCAACAGCTACTCATATTCCGACAACGCCTGCGGCAGCCTTCAGAACGACATCGTTCTGCAGCCCGGCGAGAGCATCGATCTGACGGTGGTCCTCGGCTCCGGCACCCCGGAGAAGGAAGGCGCTAGGATCATGAAGGAATACGCCAACCCGGAACGCGTCGCCGTCGAACTGGAAAAGCTCAAGGCGCACTGGCATTCCCGCATAGACGTTCTCAAGGTCAAGACCCCGGATTCGGACTTCGACCACATGGTGAACGTGTGGAACAGCTACAACTCTCTGATCACCTTTGAATGGTGCCGCGCGGTGTCCCTCATCTACACCGGCGACCAGCGCGACGGCTTCGGTTACCGCGACGCGGTGCAGGACTGCATCGGTGCCGCCTGCATGATCCCCGAGCAGGTGAAGGAACGTCTGGTGATCATGCTCTCCGCGCAGGAGAGTAACGGCGGCGCGCAGCCCGAAGTGCGCCCGTGGGAACTGAAGCCCGGCCAGATGAAAAAGACGCCGGACGACAAGTACCGCAGCGACGACTGCCAGTGGCTCTTTGAAGCCGTGCCAGCCTACGTGAAGGAAACCGGCGACGTCGGCTTCTACAACGAGGTGGTTCCCTACGCCGACAAGGAGGAAGGCACGGTGTTCGACCATCTTCGCCGCGCGCTGACTTTCAACCTTGAGCGCAAGGGCGCGCACGACCTTCCCTGCGGCCTTTTGGCCGACTGGAACGACTGCCTCAAGCTCGGCTATCACGGCGAGAGCGTTTTCGTCACCTTCCAAGTCCGTCGCGGGCTGGAGCGTTACGCCGAGATTGCAAATCTCCTCGGCAAGCCCGACGAGGCCGCTTGGGCCGACATTCAGCGCAAGGAACTGGACAAGGCCATCCAGAAGATATGCTGGGACGGCGAATGGTTCATCTGGGCCATTGGCGAGGACGGCACCGTTTACGGCACGAAGAACTTCCCCGAAGGTCAGGTTTACATCAACACGCAGGCTTGGGCCATAATGTCCGGCGCGGCCACCGAGGAGCAGACCAAAATCGCCCTCGACACGATGGACAAGCGCCTGTTCACGAAGTTCGGCCTCAAGCTATGCGATCCGCACATCAGCACCATGAAGGTGGAAGTGATGCGCGCCATGCTCTTCAACGCGGGCAACAAGGAAAACGGCGGCATATTCTCCCACCCGCAAAGCTGGGGCGTGCTGGCCGAGATCGCGGCGGGCGACGGCGACCGCGCCTACAAGTATTACCACGCGTTCATGCCGTCCGCGCAGAACGACATCGCCGACCACCGCGTCGTGGAACCCTTCGTTCACTGCCAGTCCAGCCACGCGGATTCCTCGCCCAAGTTCGGCACTTCCCGCGTTCCGTGGCTCTCGGGCACGGCCTCATGGGCCACGTACAGCGCCCAGCAGGGCATTCTGGGCCTGATACCGGAGCTGGAAGGCTTCCGCATCGACCCCTGCATCCCGCACGAATGGCCGGGCTTCAGCGCGGAGCGCAAGTTCCGCGGCAAGTTGCTCAAAATTGAGGTCGTCAACAAGAGCGGCGTCTGCAAGGGCGTCAAGAAGCTGACCGTCAACGGCAAAGTCATCGAAGGCAACCTCGTCCCGCTGTCCGCAATGACGGACGTGACCGAAGTCGCAGTCGAGATGTAGAAGCGGACATAATCCGATTCATACGCAAAGGCCGGGGGACATTCCTCCGGCCTTTTATTTTTTCCATATTGCCAGATGTCCCGGATTCAATAATCATGTTTTTAAGACATATTGATTTCATTTTATCCGCAAAATTCTCCCTCATATGAATATCCGTGCGAATGGTCTGTCTGCGTTTGTGTCTGCGGCAGCGCTATTTCTGATCTGCTCTCCGCTTTCCTCGGCGGTCATCGCCCACTGGGCCTTTGATGAGGGTTCCGGGGCCACCGTTGCGGATTCTTCCGGCAACAGCCTCAATGGTTCACTTGTAGGAGGGTATTCTTGGGTTGCGGATCCTTTCGGTAACGCCGGGCAGGCGATTGGTTTCGACGGAAGTTCCGGCTGGATGGACGTGTCCGACTCGCTCAAGGGCAGTTCGATGACCTTTGCGGCTTGGATCAAGATGGATGCCATTCCCGGTAGCGTCACGTCGCCAGCTCCGATCATCACGGCGGAAACCGGCAGCGGGCAAGCATCAGGATTCTGTTACCGTTTTGCCGTTGCCAGCGGCGGCGGCTTGCAGCTTGAAGTGATCAGGCCCTATACCGCATCTGGTTCAGCCACAGCCAAGACTGCAGGCGGTCTGATCGTCACCGATAGCTGGTATTATGTTACCGGCGTATTTGGAGATGGTGATGTTTCCATTTACATAAACGGTGAGTATGTTGCGGGCACAACATACACCGCCAGCATCAGTACTTTGGCCAGCATTCCCGTCGCCGTGGGGCATCTTCAGAATTGGAGCGTCCAGTGGTTCGGCGGCAGCATGGACGACATTCGTATCTATGACGAAGCTCTGGATGCAGCAGCCGTCAGCGCGCTCTATCAAAGCGTTCCTGAGCCTGCGACTGCCGCAGTAATGGCAGGCATGACGGCGCTTCTTGCTGCCTTCGTAATCCGCAGGCGTCGCGCCTAGTTAAGGATAACATGCCCACTGTCTGGGACTGTGTTGCCCCTTTATAGTGGTTTCGATCAACATCTGGACATTCCCCCATAGCGCCAACGGCGCGGCATGAGATAGCCCGGGGTAGAGCGAAGCAAACCCCGGGTAAACGA
>JBAZHO010000119.1:0-6311 GCA_041652375.1 Opitutales bacterium
TCATATCAATGATGCAGCAATTGCTTGGCAAGAGACCAATGAAACATCCACATGTCAATGCAAAGCATTGATATACTAATCCACGCTTCGCTTGCTTGTATTCGTAGAAGTTTTTACTTTCCCCCCATGACAGAGCAGACACACATCGACGAACTCGTGATCACCTGCGCAAAGGATGCCCTTGCTGCCTCGCGCGTTATGGCCAATGTGCCCACCGCTCGCAAAAATGTCGTGCTGCTGAAGCTGGCGGAACTGCTTGAGGCGCGGCAGGACGAGCTTATCGACGCCAACGCGCAGGATGTCGAGGCCGCGCGGGTTTCCGGGCTGTCCGCAGCCATGCTGGACAGGCTGACGCTGGACCCCAAGCGCATCGCCAAGATGGCCAAGGGCGTGCGCGAGGTGGCGGAACTGCCCGATCCCGTGGGTGAGGAGCTTGAAAAGATCGTCCGTCCGAACGGGCTGGACATCCGCAAGGTCCGCGTGCCCATCGGCGTTATCGGCATCATTTACGAGAGCCGCCCGAACGTGACCATCGACTGCGCGGCGCTCTGCTTCAAGAGCGGCAACGCGTGCATACTGCGCGGCGGGCGGGAGTCCTTCCACAGCAACATGGCGCTGGTGCGCTGCATCGGGGACGTGCTTGAGGCCGAGGGCCTGCCGAAAGCGGCGGTCGGCTTCATCGAGACGACGGACCGCTACGCACTGCACCGCCTGCTGAAGCTGGACCAGTACGTGCACTGCATCATTCCGCGCGGCGGCGAGGGCCTGATCCGCATGGTGACCGAGGAGGCGCACATGCCGGTGATCAAGCATTACAAAGGGGTCTGCAACGCCTACATCGACAGCGACGCCGACCGCGATCTGGCGGTGCGCATCGTGACCAACGCCAAGGTGCAGCGTCCGGGCGTGTGCAACGCCATAGAGAATCTGGTCGTTCACGAGGGCGCGGTGGAGAGCATCCTGCCCTACGTGGCGCGGGATCTGGCGCGGCACGGCGTGGAACTGCGCTGCGACGCGCGTTCAAAAGCCGCGCTGGAGGCTTTCGGGGGCTTTTCGGGGCTGAAGGACGCCGCCGAGGAGGATTATTACGAGGAGTTTCTGGACCTGATAATCGCCGTGCGCGTCGTGCCGGACACGGAAGCGGCCATCGCCTTCATCAACAAGTACGGCTCGGCCCACAGCGACTGCATCATCACCCGCGACGAGGCCGCCGCGAAGGCCTTCCTCGACGGAGTGGACAGCGCGACGGTCTATTGGAACGCCTCGACGCGCTTCACCGACGGCTTCGAGTTCGGCATGGGCGCGGAAATCGGCATTTCCACGGACAAGCTGCACGCGCGCGGCCCGATGGGCCTGAAGGAGCTGACGACGTACAAATACGTCATCTACGGCACGGGCCAGATCCGGCAGGGTTGAAGCCCCACGAAGACATCGTCCAACGCGCCGCCCCGGCAACGTGCGCGGACGAAATATCGCGCGTTTTCCTGTCGTTCTGAACCCACTCTAAGGCTATACTGACGATGGATTCAGGGCGAACGGAACATATTCATGGGTAAATCACTTTCCGGCAGGACGGCTTTGGTTACGGGATCTTCGCGCGGCGTTGGGCATCATGTCGCGGTCGCGCTGGCGCAGCAGGGTTGCAGTCGCGTGATATGTCACGGGCGCAGCGAGGCGGCCTGTCGCAGGACTGCGGACCTCATAGCTCAAGCCGGGGCCGAGTCCGTCATCGCAGCCGCCGAACTGAGCGACCCGGCGCAAGTCGAGGCCTTGGCGCAGAAGGTTCTCGCGCTTGGCGGCGTGGACATCCTTTACAACAACGCCGCCATCATGCCGCCGGAGCGCAAAAAGCCCGAAGATCAGGTGCTCGGCGACTGGACTCTGGCCTTTCAGGTCAATATTTTCGCAATGATGATCCTCACATCCCGCCTGCTGCCGCCGATGCGCGCAAAGGGCTGGGGCCGCATCGTGAACGTGACCTCGCGCATCGACAAGACCCCGCAACTGGCCCCGTACGGCGCGTCAAAGTGGGCCGTGGACAAGTGGAGCGACGACCTGAACGCGGCAGTCCGCGCGGACGGGATCATCGTCAGCACGATGGACCCCGGCTGGCTGCGCACGGACATGGGCGGGCCCAACGGCGAAAACGCGCCGGAGACGGTCCTGCCCGGCGCGCTGGTCCCCGTCCTGTTGCCCGACGACGCGCCGGGCGCGCAGTTCTTCCACGCCCAACTGTTGCGGGACTTCAAAATCCAGTAGCGCAGATCCGGCGTTGACGCTGGTGAAAAAACGGCCTCAGGATACCTTTCCGCCATGTTCATCATACACATTCATTACACCGTCCCGCTCGAAGAAGTGGACAGGCATCTGCCCGCGCATGTCGAATGGCTTCACGGGCACGAGGCCGCCGGACGCTTCGTCACCTATGGCCGCCTCGTTCCGCGCACGGGCGCAATCATCGTGGCCGACGTCCCCACGCGGGAGGAACTGGACGCCATTCTTGCCGCAGACCCCTTTCAAATCAACGGCGTGGGAACAGTCGAAGTCATGCAGTTCTCCGAGAACAAAGGCTTTCGCGCCCGCAAGAACCCCTGATACTGAACGCAGAACGCGCCAAGCAGACCCGTCTGATGAACAAACCCCTTTCAATACACACGCCAGACATTCAGGAACAGAAAAAGCATATGGAAAACTTCACGTATTATAACCGCACCAAAATCATTTTCGGCGACGGAACCCAAAACCTCGTCGGCGAAGAGTGCAAACTCCAAGGCACGCGCGTGCTGTTGCACTTCGGCGGCCAGAGCATCAAAAAGAGCGGCCTCTACGACCAAATCGTGGACTCGCTCAACAAAGCCGGCGTGCCGTTCGTGGAACTGGGCGGCGTGCAGCCCAACCCGCGCCTCTCGCTGGTGCACGAAGGCATCGAGCTGTGCCGCAAGGAAAAGATCGACCTGCTACTGGCCGTCGGCGGCGGCAGCGTGATCGACTCCGCCAAGGCAATCGCCCTCGGCGTGCCCTACGAAGGCGACGTGTGGGACTTCTACGCGCAGAAAGCCCAGCCCAAGGCCGCCCTGCCCGTGGCCACGGTGCTCACCATCCCCGCCGCAGGCAGCGAAGCGAGCGATTCGAGCGTCCTCACCAACGAAGACGGCTGGCAGAAATTCGGCTTCACGAACAGGCTCATCACGCCCGTGTTCTCGATCCTGAACCCCCGGCTGGCCTTCACCCTGCCCTCCTATCAGGTAGCCTGCGGAGCGGCGGACATCATGAGCCACCTGATGGAACGCTACTTCACCAACGCGCGCTCCGTGGAACTGACCGACGGCCTGATCGAAGCGACGATGCGCACCGTCATCCGCAACACGCCCCGCGTGCTGGCCAAACACGACGACTACGACGCATGGGCCGAAGTGATGTGGTGCGGCTGCGTGGCCCACAACAACCTTCTGGACACAGGCCGCATAGGCGACTGGGCCTCCCACTGCATAGAACACGAACTGAGCGCGCTCTACGACGTCGCGCACGGCGCGGGCCTCGCCGTGGTGTTCCCGGCATGGATGCGCCACGTTTACCTGCACGACATCAACCGCTTCGTCCGCTTCGCGGTGGAAGTCTGGGGCGTTGAAAAAGACTATTTCAACCCCGACCTGACGGCGCTGGAAGGCATACATAAACTGAAGGACTTCTTCATGTCCATCGGCCTGTCCGAAAACCTCGCCGGGCTGAAAATCCCCGCCGACAGGATCGACGAAATGGCCTCCCGCGCCACGGGCGACGACAAATGGCGCATAGGCAACTTCGTAAAACTCGGCAAAGAAGACGTGGCTGAAATTCTGAAAAGCGCGGTATAGGAAAGCCCCCAAAGCCCCTGCCTAATCCGGCAGAAAGGCAAAAGAAAGCCCGGCCTCCCCAAAGGAAGCCGGGCTTTTCCGTATGGCGGGGACATCACTCCAAGAAAGGGCGGCTCTCCGAGCCGTCCGCAGTTCAAGAGTATGACTGTCAGTCAAAATACTTCTCGTTGGGCTGGAAACTCTTAGAGCATCGCACAATCAATTGATTACTTTCTCAATCGACTCTCATTCAAAAATGGCCGATAACAGGACATAAGATTTCTACAATAAACCAATGAAAACCATGAAGACAACATGCTTGATTCTTAGCGCATTGCTTGCCTTGGGCGGAGCAAATGCCGTTGCGTCCGATACCATGATTTCCACCATCGATTATGCCACTTTTTCCGGTGCCACAATCCAGGGACAAGTTCTGGGTACAGGGATCACAGTCGGTAATTCGCCAGTCAATCTCGATTCGATATCGTTCTATGTACACATTAACAATAATTCGAATACCCTGCTTACGGCGTATCTGTTCGATACCATTTCCAGCACTCCCATTTGCGCTTCGGGAAGCATCAATACCTCAACGTATGCCCAATATTCCGATCAGTTTTTAACTTTCGGCAATTTAACCGGCACGACGGCACTGGCTGCCGACACGGATTATTTCGTCGCAATTTCAGGTAATAACACGTTTTCGCAGGTTTACCTGACGATGCCTTATGCAGCGACAAGCAGTTACGGATGGACGACGGATGGAAACTTTTACGCTCATAGTGCAGACACATGGGCGCTTTTCGGCTCAGGTGCCGTGTTGCAGTTTTCCATTTCGGCGACACCAGTGCCGGAACCTGCATCATACGCCGCGATTCTGGGAATCGGCGCCTTCGGAGCACTTGGGGTTCGCAGGATCCGCAGACCGAGATAACGATTGATTCATATTCATGGTTTTCATAAGCGCACCGGAAATCCGGTGCGCTTTTTTGTATCAGTTTTATTGTTCGATTTGCAACAACCTGTCCGGCCAGTCCGCCCTCGATCGACATTGCGGCGGCGGACCTGATCCGTATATCGGTTGCCAAAAGTCGGCCAATTTGAAGCCGCAGGACGAACGCGGGCCTCGCCGGACGGCTCGGAGAGCCGTCCCTACCTCTAAGACGTTGATGCGCAATCTGTTGGTAGGGACGCCTCTCCGAGGCGTCCGGGGCGTGCGCATACGTCGGTTGTCCCGTTTCTTTGCCAGATTAGGTTTCTATTTTGGGAAACTTTTGGCAATCGCTATAGCGGCATTACCTTGCCCGACAGGAAGTCGTCGGCCAGCAGCCCGGTGCGGTGAGACAGCGATAAATATACAGGGAGCGCCGACAGAGCTTCCCGGTCTTCCGACGCCTTCCGGTCCCGCTGGGAGGGTGGCTCTTCCTTGCGCGGAATCCGCGTTTAAGATTAAATACGCATTGCGTATGGCGGGATGGTTTTCTTATTGATTTATGCAGACTCGGCCTCTCTAATCCAAGCCGGGTCCACAATCCACATAGTACTAGACGCGACTATACAAGGATCAGACCGCCCCGGCTCAGTTTACCCCCTATCCCCATATGTCATCCCACACACGTTCTTCTTTTGACCTAAGCCTGCTTACACTTTCGCTGACGCTTCTGGCACTTTCCCCTGCGGGACTGCGGGCCAAGGGAGATTCCCTAGATATCAACAACGGCATTCCGGTCGTGTATGACGACGGAGTCATACATCTGGATCAAAACTATGTTGTTACCGTCGGGTTAACAGCATCTGGAAACAGTCTGACGATCAGCAACGGATCGGGCTTGCTCAGCAACTCCATCTATATCGGCTATCAAGCCAGCAGCGTGGATAATACGATGACCGTGAGTGGAAACGGTTCCTCGTCGAAAAGCACGGGAGCCATCAGAATCGGCTTCTCCGGCAGCGGCACGATGATCATCGCGGACGACGCTCTGGTTTCGGGTCATAGTGTCGCAATCAACAGTGCAAGCGCCCTGAAGCTGGACGGCGGTTACCTCGCCATCTCGGGCGATACGACGACTCAGTTCCAAGGTTTCATCGACGCAGGAACGGCCATCTACGCATGGGATCCGTTCAGCAGCGGAAGCGGGGCACTTGTTCAGGTGACATCCGGCAACTCTGACGACCTCGTATATTTCTCCTACTACGCGGACATCAGCACGTACGCCCCGTTGTCCGCATACGGACTTTCCGGCTCGTACACCGTTCTGACCAGCGTCTTCTCCAGCGTGCCGGAACCAGCCACCTGCGCCCTGTTCGGCGGATTCGGAGCACTATGCCTCGCCCTGCTGCGCAAGCGGACGGCAAGCCACGCAAGTATCCCCGTAACGACTTAATCTTCGGATAAAGTCTGGCCAGTTTGATGCGAGCGTTGTCCGTTGTGAAACGCTATAGAGGTTTCGATCAACATCTGGACAGTGTCCCATAGCG
>JBAZHO010000120.1:0-6301 GCA_041652375.1 Opitutales bacterium
ATTTTGAAACCCGCATCATAGCGACCCGGCCCCCGGCATCAAGAACGACAAGCGCCAAAGCCACAAAGCATGACGCCCATCAAGAGCCGCCTTGCAGAAAGCCCCGTCCGGGCGTAGAGATTAGTCTGGCGCCAGCAACGCGCCATTATCAGACCAGAGCCATGCCCCAGCCCGTTCCAGCCGACCGCGCGAAAGCCACCCTCACGACACTACGCGATAGTATTTCACGCCACATCATGGGCAAGGACGACGTTATAGAGCGCGTCCTGATCTGTCTTGCCGCAGGCGGACACATCCTGATCGAAGATTTGCCCGGTCTGGGCAAGACGACGATGGCCTACTCTCTGGCGCGGGCCATGGGATGCAGCTTCTCGCGCGTGCAGTTCACCAGCGACCTGCTGCCCGGCGACATCATCGGCGTGTCCATCTACGACGAGCGCGAAAAAGAGTTCGTCTTCAAACGCGGCCCCCTGTTCGCAAACCTGCTTCTGGCGGACGAAATCAACCGCTCTACGCCCAAAACACAGAGCGCCCTGCTCGAAGCGATGGACCGCAGCCGCGTGAGCGTGGACGGGCGGACCTATGAACTGGAGCCTCCTTTCATGGTCTTCGCCACGCAGAACCCCGTGGACAGCGAAGGAACCTTCCCCCTGCCCGACAGCCAGATGGACCGCTTCCTGATGCGCCTGCAGATGGGCTACCCGGAGCCGGAGCACGAAATGCGCATTCTGGAAGCGGGCCTTCGCGCCTACGACGACATCGAGACCGAACCGGTCGTCAGCCGCGAGGAAGTGCTCGAAATCCAAGGCTGGACCCGGAAGGTGTTCGTGGAGGAAAGCGTGCTGCGCTACATGCTGGACATCGTCACCGCCACCCGCGAGGAAGATACGCTCAAGGCGGGCCTGAGCACGCGCGGCGCGCTGTCGATAAAGCTCGCCGCGCAGGCCGCCGCCCTGATGAAAGGCCGCGCCTACGTGCTGCCGGTGGACGTGGAAACCGTGCTCGCCCCGGTGTGCGCCCACAGGCTCATACCCCGCAGACGCGGGGCGGACCTGCTGGAAGAACGCGCCGCCGTGGAGGAGATCCTGACCGCGATAGCCAGCAGCATCCCCATGCCGCGATAGGGAGAATGCGTAAACAGGCCGAACACGCACCTTGTATAGCGTTTTTCAAAAGTCCGCCGAATTACCAGAGAACAAAGAGAAGAGTTTTATCCGCAGATAAGCAGGGATGAAAAAGGGATTAGAAAATCAGAACGTCTTCTTTTCTATAATCTGTGTAAATCCCTGCTTATCTGCGGATAAGCCGCCGGAGCTTCGTCAGAAGCTCGTTCCGCCGGTTTCCGCTATGTCGCGGATGACGTTCTCGCCGCTGCGGTCGCTTACTAGTATGAACACCTGCTGGCCCTTGGCCCATGTCACGGCGAGCTTGTCGCCAAGATCATATATCACGGGCTTGGTCAGGCGTCCGGAACATCCGCCCAGACAGCGGCGCTCCATGACGATCAGCCGCCACGATTCCTTGCCCGAAAAACCGATCTGCCCCATGTTGCCCTGCTGGGTGCGGATCACGCCGTAACGCGCGGGCTTGTAGTCGGCAAGTATCTCGGGTATCTCGCCGGGCATATCTTTTAGCCCGGCGGCGACCAGTCCCTCGCGCACGCCGTCGATGTCGCCCGCGTCGCGCATCTGGCCCGAAAGGGCCTGAAGAACAGTGGCGTCGATAAAACCGGCCAGATCATCGTCCGACGAAGGAGCGTTTCGGGAGGCCAAAGCAAAGATTCCGGCGACGATGAGCAGCGAAGCGGCGATGCTTACGGCATAGCGCATGAACGCGCTTGCGCCGAAAGCCGCCCGTGGGGCGTCCGGGGAAAAAGGGACCACGTTGCCCTCTCCCGCCTTGTGCGCCGCCAGTATGCTGTCGAGCAAACCCTCCGGGGCCTGCACGCCGCGCAGGCGGTCAGCGAATGCGTGGTCGAACGCGCGTTCCTGCTCCAGCCACGCGGATACTTCGGGGTCCGCGGCAGCCAGATCTCTGGCACGCGCAAGCTCCGGGGGGAGGTCCTGCCCGGGCCTCCACGCGTGTAGCAATTCTTTTATTCTTCGAACGTCCATCGCAATTGTTCTAATAGTTAGACGTGTGAAACGTGGTCCTATTTCCTCAAGTTGCTCAAAAGAGTTGTTTTTAACTGAGTCTTTCCGCGTGAGAGTCTGGACATGACAGTCCCTATCGGTATCGATAGCGAGTCCGCTATCTCCTTATAGGAATGGTGTTCAAGATAGTAGAGCGTTAGCGGTGCGCGATATATCTCGTCCACGGACTGAAGTGCTTCCACTGCAAGGTTGGAATCGAAGGCCGTCATCACCTCCGGCGGCACGCTGGGCAGCTCCGTCTCAAGCATCTCCGGCTCGTGAAACACGAAGGGGCTGATGCGGCGGCGCACGCGCAAATACTCGCGGTAAAGGGTGTGAACAGCCACGACTTGACCTTGGAGGTCTCGCGCAGGGAGTGCCCCTTTCGCGCCCATATAAGGAAAGTCTGCTGGACAAGGTCCGAGGCGTCGCTCTCGTTGCGGGCCAGACTAAGCCCGAAACGGAACAATGGCTGATAGTACTCGCGGGCGAGGGTCTCAAAGTCCAGTTCGGGCTGTGGATTGTCGAGAAGCTGAGTCACGGGCTTTTCTAGCGAGCCAAAGCCGGCTGTGAGCAAGGCGAAAGGCAGGCCGTTACGGTTGATTCAACGATCAGCCTGTCCCAAGGAACGGCGCAAGTCAAACGGGTATGAAGCCTGTGAGCACGGAAACGCATCTTTGCCTCCGCATCGCGGGGCCTCGCGCCCCCATTCTTGTGGAAGACTGCACAAGCCGCAATTCCGAGCGCACTATTCATAATTGTCGATCAGATATGTCGAATTGCAAATCGCGGAATCATTCTTGATATAGCCGCAAAACTCGATAATCTCGCATACGAATCGTCGGAATTTCAACGATATATCCCCCACCCACTATGAAGACATCGGCCAATTTCTGCAGCAAATCATTAAGCGCCGCCACGTTGGCGTCCCTGATGCTGGCTTCATCGACTGAAGCCGTCGTCATCAACAACACCACTTCCGTAACCGTCGGCTACTTCCAGCCCAATTACCCTTGGGATATCGACGGCTCCAACGGCTCGGAAATCAACGTTGCCACAGCGTCTCTCGCCTACATCAACCTGCGAAGCGCCGCCAACAGCTTCGCCGCAGTTGCTTCAGGGATTAAGCTGCTGAATCTTGCCACTTCCCAAATTCTGGGACCGGAAGCAGGCTTAAACTACCTCGGTCAGTTTAATAAAGTATTATCCTACGGCGTGATAAGAAATGCCCAAGGCTTCACGAATGGAAACGCAGGTTACATGGGCTTCAAGTTCGACCATGCGGGGACCACCTGCTACGGCTGGGCGGAAATAGTGTTAGCGCATGGCAGCTTCAGCGGCACTTTCACGATTAACCAGTGGGCGTACGAGGACAGCGGCGCGGCAATTCAGGTGGGCAGCACCGTCCCCGAACCGGCCAGCACGGCGGCGGGCCTCGGACTTCTTGCCCTCGGCGCGGCAGGCTTGCGCAAGTGGCGCAAGGACAAAGCCGCCAAGGCCGCGTAGCCTCATACCGCATCAAGAATCCAAATCTTTTATAAAACGCCCCGTACAACATGGGGCGTTTTGTTTTGAATACGGATATGAGCAGTTTAGACTGAAACGCATCGTTCAAGCGCGCAGCCAAGCGTCGATTCCCCATTCCCCCCCCCGCATACATGTCCGAATCCCCCGCCCTGCCTCCGCCCAACAAGCGCAAACTGCTTCTGATCGGCTGGGACGCCGCAGACTGGAAGGTGGCCCTGCCGCTGGTGGAACAAGGCAAGATGCCCGCCTTGAAGCGCCTGATGGACAACGGCGCGTGGGGAAGGCACGCCACCATACGCCCTGTGCTGTCGCCCATGCTATGGACAAGCATTGCCACGGGCAAACGCGCCTACAAGCACGGCATATACGGATTCTCCGAACCCACACCCGACGGGCAGGGAATTCAGCCCATAACCAACCTTTCGCGCAAAACCCGCGCGCTATGGAACATCTTCACGATGCTCGGCATCAAGAGCAACGTCGTGGGCTGGTGGCCCTCCCACCCCGCCGAACCGATTGACGGCGTGATGGTGTCCAACCACTTCCAACAGGCCGTGTCGGACTTGGACAAGCAGTGGCCCATGAGGCCCGGCACGGTATCCCCGGCAGAACTGGCGGAGAATCTGGCCCAGATGCGCATCCATCCCGCAGAGCTGGGTAACGAGCACATTCTGCCCTTCATCCCCAAGGCCGCCCAGATCGATCAGGAAAAGGACAAGCGCATGGAAAGCTGCGCCAAGATCATAGCGGAAACCGCCAGCGTCCACGCGGCGGCCACGGCCCTGATGCAGCTCGAAGCTTGGGGCTTCATGGCCGCGTATTTTGACGGCATAGACCACTTCGGCCACGGCTTCATGAAGTACAACCCGCCAAGGCAGGCATGGGTCAAGGAGGAAGACTTCGAGCTGTACAAGGACGTGGTCGAAAGCGCCTACCGCTTCCACGACATGATGCTGGACACGCTGGTGAAGCTCGCCGGGCCGGACACCACGATCATGATCGTGTCCGACCACGGCTTCGAGCCCGGCAACCTGCGCCCGCACTCCCTGCCCAACGAACCCGCAGGCCCCGCCGCCGAACACAGCCCCTACGGCATGTTCCTGTTGTCAGGCCCCGGCATCAGGAAAGGCGAACAGATACACGGAGCCTGCCTGCTGGACGTCACGCCCACCATCCTGCACCTCTACGGCCTGCCCGTCGGGCGGGACATGGACGGCAAAGTGCTGGTCAACTGCTTTGAAGAAGAACAGAAAGTCGAGTTCATCGACTCCTGGGATGATCTGCCCGGCGCGGATGGTCGTCACGCCGAAGGCTCGCAAATCAGCTCCATGGACAGCGCGGAATCCATCCGCCAGCTCGTCGCCCTCGGCTACATCGACGAACCCAACGCGGACCGCGCGCAGGCGGTGGACGAAACTTCACGCGAGCTGAAATACAACCTCGCGCAAGCCTACATGGACGGCGGACGACAAATGGATGCCGCCCTGCTCTTGGAAAAACTCTGGGACCGCTGGCCCGAGGAAAGCCGCTTCGGCACGCACCTGCTGCAATGCTGGATAAGCATGGAGGACGCGGCAAAGGCGCGAGAAACGCTCGAACTGCTGCGCACGCGCAAGATGGAGACCATCGAAAGCTCCTCCAAGGAACTGGAGGCGCTGCTCAAGGAGCAAAAGGAAAAGGCAGAAAAAGAGGGCAAGGAGTTCAAGATTGAGGACATCGACAAAAGCCTGTCGCACAGGATACGCCGCCTTCAGGCCCGCGCCCGCCTCAACCCCGCCGCCTTCGCATTCTTTGAGGGAAGCGTGCTGAATCTGGAAGGCCGCACGGACGAAGCCCTCGAAACACTCAAGAAGGCCGAATCCGCCCAGACGTCCAACCTGCCCAGCCTCTACGCCAAACAAGGCCGAATCCATATCATGCGCAAGGACTGGGCCGCAGCCCGCGCCGCCTTCGAGAAAGTCCTCCAGATCGCCCCCGAGGACGCCGAAGCGAACCTCGGCCTGGCGCAAGTGGAACTTCAGGCCGGGCGCCCCTTCGATGCCGCCGCCTATGCCCTCGGCTCCATCGAGCTGCAATACGTCAACCCCAGCGCCCACCTCTACTACGGGCTCGCGCTGACGCGACTGCGCAAGTTGAAGATGGCGGAAATGACCCTTCTAACCGCCGTGATGCAGAACCCCGGCCTGATCGCCGCGCACGAGGCGCTGGCCCGCCTGTACCGGCGCAAGTTTTTCGACGCCCCCGAAAAGGCGCAAATCCACGAAGACATGGCGGACAAGGCGCGCGAAATGCGCAAACAGCGCCAGCGGCAAAGCCGAAGCGTCGCGCCCCTTGCCGAAACGCCACGCATCAGCGCCCGCGCGTCCGAACAGCCTCTGGAAAGCGCCGAAACCATCATCGTGGTGTCCGGTCTGCCCCGCTCCGGCACATCGCTGATGATGCAGATGCTCGACGCCGCCGGACTTACAATCGTGAGCGACGGCAAGCGCGACGCGGACGAGTCCAACCCCAAGGGCTACTACGAGGACGAACGCGTCAAAAAGCTCCCCTTCGGCAAAGACCACTCATGGCTGGAAGAATGCCGCGGCAAGGTCATCAAAATCGTAGCCCCTCTGCTCGGCGGCATACCGGCGAACATCCCC
>JBAZHO010000121.1:0-6259 GCA_041652375.1 Opitutales bacterium
TGCGCCGGCCAGGCCCGCCGTAGCGGTATTCGAGCAGGGTCACGGGGTCGTCCGTCGCGCAGCTTAGTTCGATTGTCAGATCCAGTATGATGCTGTCGCCGGACGCGGCTGGATGCGCCATCCATGTCTGCCGCTCGCGCAGGGCGACGGTTTCGGTTCCGTCCGCGTTGAAAATTACGTGTTCGTGGATCGCGCTGAAGCCGGCCTCGCCGGGCAGGCTCGTGACGCGTTCAAAACCCGCGAAGCGAACTGTGCCCTGCTTGTCGCCGAGGTTCCACATGTCCGTCACCCGACCGCGGAATTCCACGTGGGTCCACGGGTTCCAGATGCCGTAATGGTGCGGGTGATCCGGGGGCTGTATGCGCGTGAGCACATGGCCCGCCGGGGTGCGCAGAGGATGCACGAAGCCGCCGCGCGCGAAGGCCGGGTCCGTCCCTTCCGGCGCGGGCAGGGTTTCATACTGGTATGACAGGATGGGCTGGCCGTCGCTGAGAATGTCCAGCCGCCCGTCCGCCCGCTCCGCGCTCATCGCGCCGGAGCAGAGCGACGCCGGGCCGACGGCGCAGAGCGCCAGAAGTGCGAGCGCGGGAGTTTTCATTGCCACCACTGGAATGCAAAGTATTCGGTCGGTTCGGCCCCGAGGTTGCGCAACATGCCGTGCGGCACGTCCGCGCCGAGGAACATCAGGTCTCCCTCCTGCGCGTTGATGGTCTTGCCGTCGAGCTGCATGTCAACCGTGCCGCCGATCATCAGGACGAGTTCTTCGGCGTGGTGCGTGTGCACCTCGTGATTGAACAGGCCGGGGTTCATCGTGGTCACGTGCATTTCGAAAGTGTCGAAAAGCGCCGTCGGGCGGCGAAGCTGCTGGCGGTAGCCCCCGCGCTCGGACGGTTCGTAATGGACCTCGTCCCACGGCAGCAGGACGGAGCCGCCCGCAGCGATGCCGCGCGCGGTGTCTGCCGGGGTTTCGCTTGTGAAGCGGAAGAGGTAGAAAGTCGAAGAGGCGGCCCCGGCGGCCAGAACGACGAGGCTGTCTCCGGGGAGCAGGTAGGCCACGCCGCCCTTGGACAGCGTTTTTGCCTGTGCGCCGATTTCGGCCTCAAGCGTGCCGTTCTTGACGATGACGAGCAGTTCCGTGTTTTCGGCGGCTGTGTAATGCAGGGTCGCGCCCTGATCGAGCGTAACGCCTTCAACCGTCAGTTCGGACAGTCCAAGGGCGCTGCCCTTGATTATGTCCCGGCTTTCGCCGCCGAGGCTTGGTTTGGGCGTGGTCCCGCACCACGGGAATGTCGCGGAAGGCAGTGGCTGGAGGGGGGCCGCCGAGAGGGGCAGGGCGAAGAGGAACAACGCTAGTCGGAACGCTTTGATCATCGGTCGTGTTTTTGGGGTATGGATACTTCCTTTGGCCGGGCAAGAAATGTCAACGGCTCCGTATCTTCAGCTTTACAATCGGCAGGGCGGACGGCGCGGTCAACCGATCTAGTCCCGAATGTCCGCAGATATCCGTTCCAACATTCGAACGCCTTTCGCCGAAGCGCATCCGGCCTGAATCGGCGCGCGGCAATCCGGGCTGTTTCGCCCCTTGGGGCTACTTCTTGCTTGCGGGCTTGGGCGGTTCCACGCGGACCACGAAGTAGTCCTTCGTCAGCTTGTACTCGTCGAGGAAGCGCTTGAGGGAACCGAAGGTGGCGGTCTTGACGTGGCGGCTGCTCTGGTCGTCGTCGCTGACGCCGCTCATGAAATTGACGCCGATGCGTTCGGCCACGCTAAGATTGATTTCTTCCGGCTTGAAGTAACTGTTGATGTCCTCATAGATGCGTTCCTGATCGTCGGTGTTGTAGATGGCGGCGACGAGAATCTTCAGCGTGTGGGTCACGCAGTTGTCGAACTGGTCGTTGAACGGGTTCGCTATGAGGTTGTACTTCGGGTTGTGCAGGGCCGCGTAGGCGGGGGAACGGATTACCTCAAGTATGCGCTTCTGAAGGGCGTCGCTGGGCACGATCACGGCGATTTCCGGCTCCACCGCACCTGAGCAGAGGTCGAAAGTGAAGTCCTGCACAAGGTGGCTCTTGCCCATGTCGCCGTCCACACCCTGATACAGGTTATAGACGGAGTAGGTGTATCCGACCTTGCCGTCCTCGCGCACGACTGCCTCGAACACGGCTATGCCGACGTGCGTGAAGTCCACGCCTTCGGGCAGGTCGGCGCGCAGGCGTCCGCAGCGCGCGATAAGGGCGACGTTCACCTGCCTAGCGTCCATCTGGGCGTTGACCTCGTCGGTGAGCTGCTGGACGTATTCGGCGCCGTAGCGGTCGATTGCTTGTTTGCTGCTCTGGCGGCTTCCGGCGTCCAGAGTGCAGGTGAGGAGGACGAAAAACAGAAAGAGGGATGCTGGTTTGCGCATTTGAGAGAGTGAAATTAGGGCGGTTAAGGTGACTGTTGCGGCTGGCGGGTTCTGTTACTGCATCGCGTCGGCGGGGGAGGGGTCTTTCTTGGGCGCGGCGCTGCCCGGCTTGATGTCGGGCTTGACGATTTCCTTGTCCAGCGCGGGGCGCTGTGCCGGATCGCCCGTCGCGGCGTCCCAGACGCCGGCCTGTTCTGAACCTTGGCCCATCTTGTCCATCACCTTGGCCGTCATCCACACGGGAATCGCGGCCACTGCCGAGCCTGCTTCGATGGACGCGTTGGCGCTCATCATGACAGTCTGGGCGACAGCGTCCAACGCGGCGGCGGACTGTCCGACAGCGGCCTTGGAGGCCGCCTTGACCTCGCCTGCGGAGGCGGTGGAAAGAACGAGGGATATTGCTGCGAATGCCAGTAACGATACAGCTTTCATTATCGTTGGTGTATGTCGGCATCATCGCTCTGTCAAGTTCTTACGAGAGCGGCGGGGGCGTCGGCGGCAACGTCCGGTCACGAGGAAATACCGCATGATTGGAGGTCGAAATGCGCAGGCGTTTCCCAAGCGTCCTAAAACGGGCATTTGCTCATTATTGTCTGGCCTGCCCGCGCGCGCTTTCCTTAATGGTGCCATGAATGCTGGAAAACAGATTCCCGGACTTACTCCATACGTTTACGGCACGACGCGCCTCGGCGATGCGTCCATCCCCTTCGCGGCCCGCGTGACCGTCGCCCGCGAGGCCATGAATACGGGCGTCTGGTTCCATACGAGCATTCGTTACAACGATGCCTTGCAGGTGCTTCGCGCCGCCTTTGACGAGGACCGCGCCCATGTGCCGAACATCATCTACAAGCTGCACGGGAACAGCGTCGAGAGCTTCAAAAAGCTGATTCACGAGCAGATCGGCATTCTGGGCCTTGAGCGCATGGACGTGGCGCAGCTCTGCATCGGTCAGGATTACATCGACACTTTCTCAAGGCCCGGCGGCGGGCTGGACGATTTGCGCGCGCTGAAGGACGAGGGACTTGTGGGCAACTTTGTTCTGGAGGTCTATCCTTGGGAATGCGACGCGCCCTTGGCCGCCCTGAAGGCTGGTTATACGGACGAGCTGATCGACGCTTTCATGTTCTACCTCAACCCGCTTCAGCGTTTCGTATCCAACGAAATGTGGGACCTGATACTTGAGAAAGGCGCGAAAATCGTGGCGTTGCGCACCGTGTGCGGCAACGAGGTGCATGTCTTGCGCGACGTGCCCGGCGCGGCGTGGAAACCGTATCTAAGAGAGCGTGCATCTGAAGTGGTCCCGATTTTCGAGCGTTCGGGCATCGCAAGTTGGACGGAATTCTGCGTCCGCTTCGCGCACAGCTTCCCCGGCGTGCTGACGACCGTCGGCTCCACAAGCCGCAGCGCGAACCTGCGAGAGTTCATACGCGCCAGTCGGGACATAATGCCCCTGCCGCAGGACATTGTGGACGACATCGTGAAGCTGCAGTACCGCTGGTCCGCCGAAACGGACGTTCACGCGGAACCGTGGACGATGTAGCCGGTGTGGGGAAAGATGTCGGGGTCCGGCCCCGGAGCCCGCTTAGAGTGTACTCTAAGCGATTAGTCCCGTTAAGTTTACATGCTTTTCGCTGGCCTCGTGGGGAATGAACAAGTTGAATGGGCGCAATGACTACCAGACTTCAGATACCCGGACTTACTCCTTACGTTTACGGCACGACGCGCCTCGGCGATGCGTCCATCCCCTTCGCGGCCCGCGTGGCCATCGCCCGCGAGGCGATGAACACCGGCGTGTGGTTCCACACGAGCACCCAGTACGGCGACGCCCTGCAGGTGCTTCGCGCGGCCTTTGACGAGGACCGCGCCAATGTGCCGCACATTTTCTACAAGATTCAGGCGGACAGCCTCGACGGTTTCAAAAAGGCCGTTCACGAGCATATCGACGTGCTGGGCCTCGACCACATGGACGTGGGGCAGCTCTGCCTCGGCGGCGAATATGCCGAAAACTTCGCCCGCACGGGCAAGGGGCTTGAGGACTTCCGCGCCCTGAAGGACGAGGGCCTCGTGCGCAACTTCGTGCTGGAGGTCTTCCCGTGGACGTCCGCCAACCCGCTCGCCGCGCTCAAGGCCGGATACACCGACGAGCTGATTTCCGCCTTCATCTTCTACCTCAACCCGCTGCAGCGTTTCGTATCCAACATCCTGTGGGACACGATCCTTGAGAAGAAGGCCCCCATCGTCGCCATGCGCACGGTTTCCGGCGGCAACGTGCACCGTCTGCGCGACGTGCCCGGAGCGGCATGGAAGGACTACCTTCGCGCGCGCGCTGTGGAAGTGGCCCCGATTTTCGAACGTTCCGGCATTGCGAGCTGGACGGAGTTCTGCGTCCGCTTCGCGCACAGCCTGCCAAACGTGCTTGCCACCGTCGGTTCGTCAAGCCGCAGCGCGGGCCTCAAGGAGTTCACGGACGCCATCAAGGGCGGCGCGATCAAGCCCCTGCCACAGGACATTGTGGACGACATCCTCGCGCTTCAGCGCCGCTGGTCAGACGAGACGGACGTCCACGCCGAGCCGTGGAGCATGTAGGTCGCAGAGCCGCTGAATGATGACGGGCCGAAAGAGTCGGCACACATCGCTTTCCCATACAAAACACTCCCGGTCGTCATGGCCGGGAGCGTTATTTGTGTGCGCAACGGCCACGGATCGCAATCGTCCGTCTGGAAAGCTCGACTTCCGCGCTTTTCTGGTATAGGATTCGCGTAAGTCATGGCTATCAGCGCATTATCGGACAGCAAGGCCCCACCTTCACGGCAGGATCTTGCGGATGTGCTTGGCGGTCTCGCATCCACTTGGGCATCCGTGCATGCGTCGGTGGAGGGTCTGGCCGGGCCGCTGACGGATGAATGGAAGCATTACGGCAAGGCGTCGGGCTGGGTTCTCCGGCTGAAAAGCGGCAAGCGCACGCTCGTCTATCTGGCCCCGCAGGATAAGCATTTTCTGGCAGCCGTCACATTGGGGGAGAAGGCCGTGGCCGCCGCCAAGGACTCGACGCTGTCCGACGCGACGAAAGACGCCGTGGCCGGAGCGCGCAAATACGTCGAGGGGCGTTCCATACGTATCAATGTAAGGGACGATTCCACCATAGCCGACATCGTTGGGCTGATACGCCTGAAGCTGGCTTCCTAGGGTCTTCTTTCCCTAGGCTTTGCCGCAGGTCCTGTTGACGGCTGGCCCTGCGGGTCTTTAGTGTGGAGTCCGTTTCCTTCAAATGGCCAAAGCCACCACCCTAAGAAGGTTTACCGTGTCACCGCGCATTCTCACATTTATATCAATCATCGCCATGTCCAGCCTGTCCGCCGCCGCTGAAAACCATTCACTCGGCCTGTTCGCGGGCCAGTCCTCGATCGGGAACCCGAGGTTGCCCGGCTCGGCGGCCTTCGACGCCGGATCGGAGACCTACACCATCACGAGCGCGGGAGCCAACATGTGGGTGGGGCGCGACGAGTTCCAGATGCTGTGGAAGAAGATGAGCGGCGACTTCATACTTTGCGCGCGCGTCTCCTTCCCCGGCAAGGGCGTGGATCCGCACCGCAAGATGGGCTGGATAATCCGCACTAGCCTCGATGAGGATTCGTCCTACGTGGACGCCGCCGTTCACGGGGACGGGTTGACCTGCATGCAGTTCCGCCGCAGCCCCGGCGCGGACACGGGCAGCATCGATTCCACCGTCACGGCCCCCGACGTAATCCAGCTTTCCCGCAGGGGCGACAAATGCACTTTGTCAGCCGCCCGCTTCGGGGAGCCGTTCGTGAGCATGGAGAGTCTGGACATCGCGCTGGGCGAGGAGGTTTACGT
>JBAZHO010000122.1:0-6252 GCA_041652375.1 Opitutales bacterium
GTCGGAGAGGCGGAGAATTTTGGCCGTATGCAGGCGGCTGGCCGCGCCGAAGCCCATCGGGCCGCGCAGAACCGTGGCCCCGGCCAATCCCGCCTCTCTCGCCTTGAGGACTATGGCTTCGTAAAGGGGGTGGGATTCAAAGCGGTCGGACTCGCCGAGGTAAGCGCGCAAGAGCATGGACTCGGAAGGCAGGTGCATGGTCAGACTCCTTTGATTGTGTTGAAATAGACCGCGCAGATGTGGCCCAGCCACACTGCAAAAAGGCATAGCACGAGCGTGCCCACGGCGTTGGAACCGGCGCTGATGAATTCGCCCTCCTGCGCCAGCGAGAGCGTCTGCAGGCTGAACGAGGAATAGGTCGTGAACCCGCCGAGGAAGCCGGTCATGACGAACTGCCGCGTATTGCCGCCCACGAGGATGCGCCCGTCCGGCCCGGTCAGCGTGGCGAAGAAGCCGATCACGAACGAGCCTAGGACGTTCACCGCCATCGTGCCCCAAGGGAAGGTGTCGCCGAAGCGGCTGGCGATAATGCCGGATAGGGCGAAGCGCGACAGGCCGCCCGCCGCGCATCCCAATGCTATGAGAAAGTTCAGATACATCGTGAACCCTTCGCGGCAGGAGTCACCGACACGCGCGGGGCTGTTTCCCCGCGCGTGCCGAATGGCAAAGTCCGCTGCCGTCGCGCAAGTATGTGCAAAGGCGTCCGGCGCGAGGCAAGAACAAACGGCGCTACCTGTTCAGGCCCATGAGGAACTCGATGTTCGTCTTGGTCTTCTTGACGCGCGTTATGAGCATCTCCATGGCGTCCGGCGAGGGCACGCCCTTCATGGCGCGGCGCAGGCCGTACACCTTGATCAGCTCCTCCGGGTGGTAGAGCAGCTCCTCCTTGCGCGTGCCGGACTTCTCCAGATTGATCGCGGGGAAGATGCGCTTGTCCACCATCGCGCGGTCCAGCGACAGCTCCATGTTGCCCGTGCCCTTGAACTCCTCGAAGATGACCTCGTCCATGCGGCTGCCGGTTTCGACCAGCGCCGTGCCCAGAATCGTCAAACTGCCGCCGCCCTCGATGTTGCGGGCGGAGCCGAAGAACCTCTTGGGCTTCTGCAAGGCCGTGGCCTCCACGCCGCCGGAAAGGATCTTGCCGCTGTTGCCCGCGAGCACGTTGTACGCGCGGCCAAGGCGGGTTATGGAGTCCAGAAGGATGATGACGTGCCGTCCGACCTCCACCATGCGGCGGGCCTTCTCGATGACCATCTCCGCTGCGTGGACATGGCTCTCGGCGGCCTCGTCGAAAGTGGACGCAATGACCTCGCCCCTTGTGATCTGGCGGCGGAAGTCCGTCACCTCCTCGGGCCGCTCGTCCACGAGCAGGATGATGAGGTGCGTCTCCGGGTTGTTGGCCATCACGGCGTTGGCGATGCCCTGCTGTAGAATGGTCTTGCCCGTGCGCGGCGGGGCCACGATCAGGCCGCGCTGGCCCTTGCCGACGGGCGTCAGCAGGTCCACGACGCGCATCGACACGTTGTCCCATTTCACGTCGGGACTCGTCTCAAGGATGAGGCGCTCCGTGGGATAGTAAGGCGTGAGGTCCTCGAAAGGCGTCACCTGAAGGTTCTCCATCGGGTCGCGCCCCATGATGGATTCCACAAGCAGCACCGCCGGGCAGTTCTCCTTGTTGCCGTCCATGGACAGCGCCTTGCGCGGGGGCTGAATCTGCGCCTTGACGATGTGGCCGCGCTTCAGGCCGAAGCGGCGCATCGTGACGCGCGGGACAAAGGCGCAAAGCGGGCGCACGCGGTAGTTCTCGTGCTGGTAAACCAGCAGACCGTAGCCGTCCGGCGTGGTCTCGACAATGCCCTCCGCCATCACGGCCCGTCCGGCCTCCCATGCGGCGTGCAGCACCTGTTCCACAAGCTGGTGACGCACTGGCAGGCCGTCCACGGGGATCTTGAACTCGTCCTTGGCCCTGCCGATAAGCACGTGCAGATTCATCGTGAGCAGATCGCAAAGGTCCAACGGCTCTCCGCCGGCCTGATGCTCCGCCGCCACGGCCTTCATGGCCTCGACATCGCGCAAAAGTTCCCATTCCTGCAAATCGCCGATCTCGATGGTCACGCTCTCCTCGCGCCCGTAGTAATCGCTCCTGTTGTTGTTGACGCGCCTCTGCGGCTGGTTCTGCAGGCCGTGACTGCCGCCGACGTAGGGCTGGCGTTGCGGACTCTGGGCGTTCTGGCCGCCCGGACTTGCGCCCTGGGAGCCGCCGCTCTGGCCTCCGCCCTGATAGCCGCCCTGCCCCGGAAGCTTCTTCTTCTGCTGCTGCTGCTTGAATTTCTGCTTCTTGTTGGAGCGCCGGTCGTTGTATCCGCCGCCCTGCTGGCCGTGGTTAGCGTATCCGCCGCCGCCGCGATCGTAACGCGGGCGCTCGTCGCCCTGCCGGGGAGTTTCGGCCCCGGAAGGCTTGCCTTCGGATTCCTCGCGCGAATCGCCTGAATCATCGGAGTCTGCGGAATCATCCGAATCGCCGGAGTCGTCGCGGGAGGAATCATCGTCGCGCGAGTCTGAGCCGCGTGAATCGTCGTCGCGGGAATCGGAGCCTCTGGAAGAATCTTCGCGCGAATCATCGTCGCGGGAATCGGAATAATCGTTGCGCCGCTCATCCGCTGCGGGCCGTTCGTCGCGCTCCGCCCTGTCGTCGGGGCCACGCCCGGCGTCATCGCCCATGCGCGCCATGCGGCGCTCCTTCCTGCGCTCCATCGCCAGACGTCCGGGGGCCGCCCCGTCTGCCGATGCGCCCTCATCGCGCCCGGTCAATCCCTTGCCGGAGCCGGACGGGGCATCGTCGTCGTCGGTGGAATACCGAGCGGGAACCTCCAGTTCCGGCGCGGCTTTGCGCGGAACGGCGACGGCGCGGGGGCCGACGACCTCGTCGCTCAACTCCACCACCGGCCTTGGGGCCGCCACAGGCTTCTGGACCACCACGGGGGCCGGAGCCGCCACGGGGGCGGAAGCGGCAGGCTGCGCGTCGGCGGCGTCCGCCTTTCTGGCGCGAGGCACGCGCGCGGCCTTTTTCTGGGCGTCCACGCCCTCGTAAACTACCATGTCGGAAGCCTCGACCTTCTTGCGGGGGGTGCGCCTTGTGTTCCTGCGCACTTTCACGGGGGCCGGTGTGTCGGAAGCCTCGCGCACGAGGGAGTCCATTTCGAGCGTCTTGCCGTCGTCTTTAGTATCGCTCATAACTATTTGCTTTATAATGCATTTCGCAATGATCACCCGCCTTGTAGGCCAATATGCCAAAGGGTGATGATTGATGGGGTTGGTCGGAAAATCGTTGAAAAACCTGCGCAATGCGCGACCGGCGACATGCTCGAAAGCTCTTTCAGAAACGTCGGCAAACCGCAGAAGCCCAGACGATATTTGATATTCTACGTGTGTTTGGCGTCGGGGTGTTCCAGAACAGATCGTCAGGCAAATCGATGCGCAATTCTGCCGATCAGTTCAGTAACCTGCGTCCGCGCAAACTCCGGGTTGCCATTGTTGGAAATCACGAAATCCGCGCGAAGTTCCTTATCCCGCAAGGGCAGTTGCCTCGCCATGCGGGCCAACGCTTCGTTCTTGCCGAACCCGCGCCGGGCGAGTCGCTCAATCTGCGTTGACAGGCTTGCAGATACACAAACGTTGAGATCGAAGAGCTTTTCAAGATTTTTTTCAAACAGCAGCGGTATTTCGACAATTACGTCGGCGTCGCGCGCCGAATCCACAGCCGCCAGCCAGACCTTCCTGACGCGGGGATGCAGCGCACCCTCCAGGAAGCGAAGCGCGGCATCGTCCCCGAAAACCAGGCCCGCCAGCGCCGCGCGGTCCACGCGCCCGTCGGTGTCGAACACCCCGTCGCCGAACAACTCACGCAGATCACGGGCCACTTCGGGGTCGTTCGCCAGCAGGTCGCGTGTTATGGCGTCGGTCTCCACAGTCAACCATCCCTGCGCGGCGAAGCAGGAAAGAACGAAGCTCTTTCCGCACCCCATGCCGCCTGTAAGCCCCAGCCTCATTCAGAACAGATTAAGACAATCACATCCGCAGACAAAGAAAGAATCCGCAGTATAGAGCGATTTCCAAATGAAAACCGAAATAGAACCTAGAATTTTATCCACAGATAAGCAGGGATTTACACAGATTATAGAAAAGAAGAGGCTCTGATTTTCTAATCCCTTTTTCATCCCCGCTTATCTGTGGATAAAAATTCTTCTTTTCATCCTGTGAATCACGGTCTCAGCTCTCTAGGTCAAGATCAGGAACCCTTGTGAAGGAAATGCGCGGCGGGCCGTCCTCCACCGCGCCCCATGCGCAGCCGTAATACACGCTCCGCTGCCCGAAGCGGGCGCTGATTCCGTCCATGGCCAGCGAGAGCGAGTCCAGCCTGCGCTGCTCGCGCTCGAACAGAGAGGCCGTGCAGTCCGACCACGGCGAAAGCTCGCAGAAGATCGAGGCGCAGTACGAGGGCTTGCGGCAGGAGCGCGGGCAACGCGCCCAGAGTGTTTTCAGTGCGTCGATGAACACCGGGGTGTCCCGCGACGGGGGGATGGAAATGGAATCGTCCCAAGGGGCCTCGTCAAAGAAGCGAATCTGCAAAAGCACCCGTTCCGCCACGTAGCCCTCCGCCCGCAGACGAACGGCGGCCCGCTGAAGCAGCCGGAACGACGCCGCGCGGCAGCCCTCGCGCGTGCGCAACGTCGGCGGCAGCACCCGCGAATGCCCCACCTGCGAACGCTTCGTCTCCAACTGCGGCACGTCGTAACCATGCAGTTGCAGGAAGAAGCGTTCCCCGAACACCCCGCCCCAGACGACGCGCATGTGCTCGCGCGGCAGGGCGCAAAGCTGCTCCACGCTGCGCACGCCGTAATAATCCAGCCGCCGCGCTATGTTTTTGCCTATCCCGCACAAGTCGCGCAGCTCCATCTCGTGCAAGACGCCCGGCAGGTCCTCGTCGCGGATCAGCATCAGGCCGTCCGGTTTGCGCATATCCGTGGCCACCTTGGCCAGCCACTGGTTGGGCGCAAGACCGATGGAACAACGCATCACCGGAGAAAACTCCCGCAGCCGGGCCTTGATCTGTTCCGCCAGCGCGAGAGCGTTCTCCGGCTCGCGCCATTTCCCCGTCAGCGGGCAGCACCACTCGTCGATGGAGCACACCCGCTCCACGTGCATGCAGTTTTCCGTAAGTTCCAGCAACTTGTGGTGCATGCGTATGTATTCGTCGGGGCGGCTCTTCACGATTTCGATGTCCGGGCACAAGCCCCGCGCCTCCCCCACGCTGCACCCCACCCTCACGCCCCTCTTCTTGGCCTCGTAGTTCGCGGCGATGCAGCAACCCGTATCCACCAGCACCGGCGTGACAGCGACGGGCCTGCCCCGCAGGCATGGCTGAAGGTGCTGCTCGCAGGACGCGAAGTAGCTGTTCATATCCATGAATAAGGCGCGTAACGGCATAGCTCAACGTGAACGCCTGAACAGTATCGCGCGCAGGCAAACAGTGCAAGCATCTTGTCAAAGCTAGTGCCGGGCGGCATCTAACAGTCTGCTAAAGAAAGCCACTCCTGCGCCTGAGCCTACATCGGATTCTCAAACAACAGCGATCTGAGGGTGTATTTCGCGTGTATACTTGCAGTTTATAGCGTCTTGCTGCCCGCAGGCCTCGAAAACGGGGCAAAACGGTCAGCAAGACGCTACAGGATGCACGCTAACAAGTAGGAAGAGTCGACAATACGAGTCTATATGAGAAACTGATGCTGGCGCGGCTGCGGGAGGGGCTTTCTTCAGCAGACTGATAAAGATCACTTTCGTTTAAATATAAATTTCTGCTCAACCTTAACCTTTTGATCCTTTGAAATATCTGGCGGTTCAAATCGCCAATTACGAAAAGCATTCATGGCATTTCTTGATGCTCTCTCATCATAAGATTCCTTTACTTTTATATTTCTTGGAATCCCTTTCCAATCGACGTATGCGATCAATATAACAATGCCATCCCCCAAGCCTACAGCACTCGGTGTCACCGTTTTTTGGGGTATAATTTTAGGACTCAATATCGGCGTAGAAGCAATCAAAGCAATATTTGTATAAGGCGAAGAACTAGGGATCAGCTGACTTGTATTCATACCAGAAGGTGATTCAACTTCCCAAGAGTCTGAAACACGAGCACAACTCTCATCTGTTGATATATTAACTGTTTGCGTTTCTTGCGTTGCATCCTTG
>JBAZHO010000123.1:0-6251 GCA_041652375.1 Opitutales bacterium
GGTGTCGAAAATGACGCGTCGGCCCCCGCATTCCAGCCAGTAGGACAGCCCGTGTTCTGCCCATACGCCGCGCCCGCTGCCCATGCAGGCCGTGTTCTCGACAAGAACCGTCAGATTTAACGCGCTCACAGGCTTGAACTGAGACCCGTTCCGGCAAGATCGCAACTTCAAACGGGCATATGAAAATAATGTGTGACTTCGCCGATTTCGTGGCGTAGTTATGAGCATATGACCACAACCCTGATAATCAGCATACCGATTCTCGAAAACAAGGGCCTGCAATCCCGCATCAGCCCCCACTTCGGCAAAGCCCCGATGCACATGCTTGTGGATTCAGGAGGCAAAATCGTAGCCGTTATTGACCAAAGCGCCAACAAACCCGGCATGGGCTCGATGCCTCTGGCCGCGATGCTGGACTTGGGCGCGAAGCAGGTAATCTGCGTAACCATCGGGCGCGACGCGTACAAGCACCTTCAGGACAAAGAGATGGACGTCAAGGTGACGGACGCGAATACAGTGGGGGAAGCCCTCGCCGCATACAGGGCCGGGACACTTGAACCCGTTACGGACGAGCTGCTGGACATGCATCACAGCCACGGACAAGGTCTGGGCCACGGAGCCGGAAAGCCGCAGGACCTGCCGCGCCAAGGACGCTGAACAGCACGAAGGCCGCAGTCGGGGCGATGGACCCGGATTGCCTGCGCGAGCACGCGCACACCAAATACTTGTCGGCCACGGAGTCAAAAAAATCCTGTCTTGTTGACTGACCGGGCCTGAACCGCGATTATTCGCGCTCCGCTTGGGGGCACGCGCATCGCCGCCGGGCGAGTCGCCGCGCCGGGACCGCAAAGGCCCGGGCGTCATGAATACATGCGCATCAGACATATTTTCCCGATGAACGAAGAACGCCTTCTCGAAGCCCTCAAGACCGTCCGCTACCCCGGTTTCAGCCGGGACATCGTCTCCTTCGGCCTAGTCCGCGACCTCAAGCTCGAAGGCGGGCACGCCACCGTGCTGCTTGCCGTCACGACCGCGGATTCCTCCATCCCCTCGAAACTGAGCGCCGAGTGCGAGAACGCCCTGCTGGCGGTTCCCGGCGTGAAGAAGGCCACGGTCAACATTTCCGTTCAGGCGACGCGCGCCCCGTCGGACGCGCCCAAGGACAAGGATGAAAAGCCCGCCATTTCCGGCGTGAAGGCCATCGTGGCCGTGGCCAGCGGCAAGGGCGGCGTGGGCAAGAGCACGGTGGCCGTCAACATAGCCTGCGCTATGGACAAGCTCCTCAGGCGCGGGCGCGGCTGCAAGGGCGTGGGCGTGCTGGACTGCGACATATACGGCCCGTCAATCCCCCTGATGCTCGGCGCGAGCGGTCGCCCGGAAGTGCTCAATGGCCGCATCCAGCCCGAAACGGCGCAGGGCATGAAGATCATGTCAATGGGCCTGCTTCTGGACGACGATTCCCCCGTGGTGTGGCGCGGCCCGATGGTCACCAGCGCCATAGTGCAGTTCGTCAAGGACGTCGAATGGGGCGAACTTGACGTCCTCGTGGTTGATCTGCCCCCCGGCACGGGCGACGCGCAGCTCGCCCTCACGCAGAACATCCCCGTCACCGGGGCCGTGATCGTGACGACGCCGCAGAAAGCCGCCGTTACCGTGGCCCGGCGCGGCGCGCGCATGTTCAGCAAGGTGAACGTGCCCCTGATCGGCGTGATCGAGAACATGAGCTACCTTGAAATGCCCGACGGCAGCCGCAACCCGATCTTCGGCTCCGGCGGCGGCGCGGCGACGGCGAAGGCTCTGGAGACGGCCCTGCTGGCCGAGGTCCCGCTGGAAGCAGGCGTGCGCGAAGGCTCGGACGAAGGCCTGCCCGCCGTGCTATCCGCCCCGGACAGCCCCGCAGCCAAGGAGTTCTTCAAAGCCGCCGAAGGCATCCTGAAGGCGCTTGGACTGGCGTAGGGGCACGGACGCACGACGATCCGCCCGGATGCCCTCCGCGAAGGATACGCGCACTGTTTTCGCGCAAACCCCGTGCCAACGCATCCGTAACACACGCTGCCCGACAGACAAAACTTGTAACCTGTTGCGCAGTTTTCGACCTGAACGGGCTGGTTTTACATTCCATTTACGCCAAAGATGGAAAACACGCCAATCCGGGCGCAATGAATCTAATGTCATTAATCTCTTGCAGTTGAAAATTACGCTTTTTGTTTACAAGACCGATATACAAAGTGTATTTTAAGTCATTGATAACGGGGCAGCGTATGTCAGAAAAAGGCCACAACGGGGAAGAATTCATCCAGCGTTCCAGCCTGTACCAAGAATTCCTCGCCGAGCGTGAGGAAATAATGAAGCACAAGTGGCTGGAATCTGAGAAAGTGGGCAGAGACATAGGTTTCGAACGCGCGCTTCTGGACTGGATTCGCAACCACCGCGACGGCTGGCGTCGCAGCAGGCGCGAGCAATATTCGCATCATCACTGCTAGACAGACCCCATGAGGAAGGGCGACCAAACGGTCGCTTTTTTTATGTTTAGGGGCGGAGGGTTTCCGTCGCTGTCAATAATCACCCTGACGCTCGACAAGCGCGGCTAGCACCTCGGCTTTTCGCGGGATATTTTCCTGCCCGCCGGGAAGGGGCATTACGGCAGCCGCAGTTATGGCGAAGCGCACGGCGTGAAGCAGGGATTCCCCGTCGTGAAGGCGCGCGCAAAGGGCGCCCACGAAAGTCTCCTCCGCGCAGCGCAGGGCCGGGCGCGATACAGAGGCCCTCGCGTCGCCCTGAAGCTTGAACGCGCCGTCCTTTGAGGACATGAACGCGCCCCTCGCGCCCAGAAGCACCACGATGTCGCAAGGCAGGGTGGCGCGGCAGAGTTCGTGCAGCCGCGCGTCCGAAAGGCCGTGGATCTGCTCCCCCGTGAAGTCGCCCAGCCCTGACGGGTTGAAGATGCGCACCAGTTCGGAAAGGCCCCGGTCCCCCGTCACCACGAGGTCCGCGTTCGGCGCGAGCACGCGCATGGCGTCCGGGCGCATCGGCCCGGCGTGCAGCACGCTGCGCAGGCCCCGCTCCCGCGCTCTTGCCATGAGCAGCCCGGATGCGCGGGGATTGGCCTCGCACTGGCAGAGCAGCAGCGTCGCAGATTCGAGCAGCCTCATGGCCTCCTCCCCCGCGTCGAGCAGGGCATTCGCCGCCAGCGCGCAGACGTGCGCGTGCGCTCCGGCATCGTCCAGAAAGGTGGCCCCGCTGCCCGTGGGCGCGTCGGCGCAGGTTTCCAAACGGGCGTCCAGCCCGTGCTGGTGCAAAAGGTCCCGCAGGACGCGCCCGTCGGCGTCGTCGCCCACGGCGGCCAGAAGCATGACGTCCGCGCCGCTGCGCAGGGCGGCAAGCGCCTCGATGCCCCCCAGCGAACCGATCTGCATGGACGCGGAACCGGCGGCGGCCCCGCCTGCCTGCGGCAGGCATGCGCAACGGTACAATCTGTCAACTGTCAAAGCACCGGCAACTAGCAGCACACGTCCTCCTTGGTCCCCGACGTTACGGCGGAAACCCGGCGAGGGCAAGAAATCATTCGCCCCCAACTACTTGCCGCAGCCGGAAGGCTCCGCTTCGCAGACCGACTCCGAATACATGTCCGGCAGCTCGGACTCGAACATGATCAGGTCCGAATCGCGGAACTTGATGAAGTCCTCCGCAGTGGCCTGACCGGGAAATGGCGCGAAAAAGTGGTTCTTCATACCCTCCAGCTTGACGTTCGCGTTGCGCCATACCTCGACATAGACGACCTTGCGCGTCTGCGCGTTGGCGTTCAGGCCCTTCAGCAGAACCTCCGTCCACCAGTCGGGCACGCTCAAGGCCTCGCATCCGGCCTCGGTGAGGGCGGGAACCTTGCCCCTGTCCTCCGCGATCTTGACGACCATTTCCAGACCCCTGACGAAGTTCGCGTTCTTTTCCTCGCGGGTCGGCTGAGGCTTGCCCTCCTGCGTCAGCCCCTCGTGTACCTTGCCCACGTCCACATAGTCGTCCAGACCCATTATGTCCACATACTCGTCGCCCGGATAGCCGTAGAAGTAGTCCGCGTCGCCGTTTGCGTAGTCGATGCGCCCGCGGTCGGGCGAAAAAGCGTATATCACGTTGTGAACGCCCTTTACGTCGCGCAGGTATGTGATCGTGAAGCGCCACATGGCGATGAAGTCCGCCTCGGTGCAGTGGGTCTTGCCCCACCAGAACCACTCGCCGTTGTGCTCGTGATAGGGGCGGAAGATGACAGGCATGGGCGAGAGCTGCTTGAAGAAGGCCGCGATGCGGTCGAGCATCATGAGGTAGTAATCGTGGTGCTCCCCGCCCGGAAGCAGGGTGTGCAGGCCGGGCGTGAGGTCGTAGAAAGAGCCTTTCGTGACCGGGTTTGCCTGATGCCAGCAATAGGTCAGCACGCCGCCGCGCGAATACGCCTGCCGAGCATAGGCCAGCAGGTCCGCTTCCGTGAGCGTGGTGCGTCCGGGGGGCGGATTCATGCCCGCCGGTTCGAGCGGATTCAAGTCCCATCCATAGACGGCGGGGAAGTCCCCGGTCACGTCCTTGACGTCGGAACGGTTCGGGTCGCCGATCCAGTCGTGCCCGTAGGCAAGGGTGTCGTGATGGCCGAAAAGGACGTGCTCCTGACCCACGGCGTTGAGCATGTGGAACAGGGCCACGGTCTGCGGCGTCGCCTGCGCGTCTATGAGCTTGGGCTGTGCGGCCCCGGCGGAGATGGCGGATGCGGTAATCATCGAAAAGAGGGGCAGGATCAGAAGACACTTCATCACGGAATATGTCGGATTGGAGCAGGATTGACTCAGGCATGCGGGGAATTCCCCGGCCTGCCCAATCCAGAGAGGCATCGGGGCATTGTCAAGATAAGCCCCGGCAAATACTTTACAAATCGTCCTGAACCCGTCGGAAAAACTCAACTTGCGGCGCGCTTGGCGAAGCGGGCGCAAAAGAGCGCATCAGACAGGTTCAAGCTCCAGCACTACAACGAGTTCCAGCGCGGCTTCCAGCGGAAGGCCCGCCGCGCAGACGGCTGCCCGCGTGTGCCGTCCGCGCTCGCCCAGTATCTCCACGAGCAGGTCGGAGGCGGCGTTAAGCGTTGGCACGCAAAGGGCCGGATTGCCGGGCGGGGTGTGGACGTAGCCCTGCATCTGCACAACCCGCGAAATCGCGTCCAGCGAACCGGCATGGCGCCGCGCGACGGCGAGCATGTTGAGCACGCACTGACGGGCCGCCTCGCGCGCCTGTTCGGCGGTGCAGGCCTCGCCCACGGGTCCGCGGGCCAGAATCGCGCCCTCGCGCAGGGGCAGTTGGCCGGAAATGTAGAGCAGCCTGCCGCTGGCAAGGGCTGGCAGGTAGGAGCCGACGGCCTTGGGCGGCTCCGGCAGGGTGATTCCCAGTTCTGCAAGGCGTTCTTCGATCATGGCAGTCCCCATTTGTCCACAGATTATAAATCACAGAACTCTTTCTTATTCTGTAATCCGCATACAACAAATGCCAAAAGAAACGCGGATTTGCGCAGATAAAAAACAGAATTTTCTTATTCCTAAAATCTGCGTATGTCTGCGTTTATCTGCGGTTAAATAATCTACTTGCGCAGCTCGCGGACCAGAACCCTTGAGTTGCGACCGGACTTCTCCAGTTCCGCGCGGCGTGCTGGCGGCAGAATCTCCGGGCCTGCCTCGGCAAAGCCGCAGACCTTGCGGAAGAAGGCGAAGCTCTGCGTGGACAGGGCGTAAACCATCCGTTTGCCCGTTCTCGCGGCCTCCATGAGGGAGAACTCCACGAGCTTCCGCCCCACACCCTTGCCCTGATAGAAGGGCTGGACGTAAACGGCCTCCACCTCCAGAGAGTCCTCGCCGCTGGGCCGCAGGCACACGCAGCCGACGATCGTGAGGTCGATCTCATAGACGTGAAAATGCTCGATCTGTTCGAGGATTTCCTGCCGGGAACGGGGCCGCAGGGTCTGGTTCTCCACGGCCTGCTGGGTGATGGCGTGGATTATGTTCACGTCGCGCTTGCGGGCAGGCCGGATGCGGGCGTAGTCGTTGCCGTAGATCATCGAGCCGACGCCCACGTTGTCGAAAATCTCCGTGAGCAGGGCATCCGGGCGGCGTCCGTCGATGATGTGTACGCGCGGCGTGCCGCCCTCGATCGTGCGCACGGCGAACTGCGCCTTGCCGCGCACGTCCGGGTCCAGCTCCCCCTCGCGGCCCTTGAGCGCCTCG
>JBAZHO010000124.1:0-6241 GCA_041652375.1 Opitutales bacterium
CTTGCGGAGTGCGACCTGACGGGAGCGGTTTGCGCTGGGCTTGGTTGAGGAGGGCTTGTTTGACTTGCGCTTGGCGGCCAGGCGCTGGTTGCGGCCGTTTTCGAGGTGCTTCATGGCTTGCTTGCTTTTGAAAGGGGAACTGGTCGTTCGACGAAAACAACGACGTATAGCCGTATCGGGGCCCCTTGAAAAGAGAAATCCTTCGTCATTGTGATTGCGGGGCGCAACACAGTTTGATGTCAGCGGCGAAAATCGAAACAGCATCGCACTCTTGAAGCGCTGAAGGCGACTCGAAACAGCCCTGTTTTATTGAAGCACCAAAGGTGCGGCATGGCTTGCGATTTTTCCTGCGGCCTTATACATTCGCCGTCCATGCAGAGCAGGCTACTTCCCGTTTTTGACCCCTCGACGGCGTCGTTCGAGGTCCCGCAGATCGCGGAGGCAAACGTGCCGGTGAGCACGCTGTTCCCCGGAGATCCGATATGGGATCAGGTGGACGAGGAAGTGCTGTTACGCGTGCCTTACGACCCGCTCCGGCCCGTGCCCGGACAGTCGTTTATGCAGGCGCGTCCGCCGACGATGCTCATGGGAGACAGTTCGAAGATGCGCGTGGCCATCGTCACCTGCGGCGGCCTCTGCCCCGGCCTGAACGACGTCATACGCGGCATCACGCTGGTCTGCGTGTATCACTTTCACGTCAAGGAGGTGCTGGGCGTGCGCTTCGGCTATCCGGGCTTGGAGCGGGGCCAGTTCGTCACCCTCACCGCCGACAAGGTGGACGGGGTGCAGAACATGGGCGGCACGGTGCTCGGTTCCGCGCGCGGCATCGGCAATCTGGACGCCATGATCGACAACCTCGTGGAGAGGAAGATCGACATACTCTTCTGCGTGGGTGGGGACGGAACCCTGCGCGGGGCCAGCGCCCTGTGCGTCCGCATACGCGAGCGCGGGCTGAGGATTTCCGTGGCGGGCGTGCCCAAGACCATCGACAACGACATCCCGTTCATCTCCCGCAGCTTCGGCTTCGCCACCGCCGTGGAGGAGGCGCGCAAGGTGCTGGGCTGCGCCCATGTGGAGAGCAAGGGCAACCCCGGCGGCATCGGCCTTGTGCGCCTGATGGGCCGCAGCGCGGGCTTCGTCTGCGCCAGCGCCACGCTGGCCAGCGGCGACGTGAACTTCTGCCTTGTCCCGGAGGCGGACTTCTATCTGCCGAGCTTCCTCAATGCGCTGGAGTCCCGCATGGACAGGCGCGGGCACGCGGTGATCGCCGTCGCGGAAGGGCTTGCGGACAAGGTGATGGCGCCTGTGGGCAGCGACGCTTCCGGCAACCCGAAGTACGGGGACGTAGGTCCCTTCCTGAAGGAGGCGATCGAGGCGCACTTCAAGAGCGCGTCCAAGGTGGTGTCCGTGAAGTATTTCGACCCCAGCTATTCGGTGCGCAGCGTCCCGGCCAACAGCGAGGACAGCATCTTCTGCTGGAACCTGTCCCGTCAGGCCGTGTACGGGGCGATGGCGGGCCTGACGGAGTTCTGCGTCGGCTACTGGCACGGATATTTCACCTACGTGCCCCTGCCCATGATGCACGGCCTGTGCAAGAGCATGGCCCTGCACTCGGAACTCTGGCTGTCCGTCCAAAGCATAACCGGTCAGCCCTCGTCCTTTCTCCCGGCATAGGGCAGCCCAAGCCGACGCATTATAGCGTTTTTCATAAGTCCGCCGAAATTACAGAAGAAGAGTTTATCCGCAGATTACACGGATTACACGGAGAGGAAGAATCCCGGAAAAGAATTTTGAACCGCAGATAAGACGGGATTTATAGCGACTGCCAAAAGTTTCCCAAAATAGAAACCTAATCTGGTAAGGAAACGGGACAACCGACGTATGCACACGCTGCGGACGCCTCGGAGAGGCGTCCCTACCTAAGATTAAAAATATCAATGCGATAACCGTCTTAAAGGTAGGGACGGCTCTCCGAGCCGTCCGGTGAGGCACGCGTTCGTCCTGCGGTTTCAAATTGGCCGACTTTTGGCAACCGCTCTTTATCGGGGCGCATCATCCCGGCAACCTGACGGACGCGCGGGCAGGGGCCGGACGCGCGGGCTATCTGATTGCCTCCGGGTCATCGGCGGACATGCAGGGTCCGAGCAGGTCGTTGTCCGCGCATTTGGCCGCGTCGGAGTCCTGTTTTGCCCGCTTGTCGGACAGGCCCATGAAGTAGTTCTGTTCGGAGAACACGTCCGCGCTCGCTGCGGGGGCTGCTCCGTAGGCTCCGTTCGGCTTGAGTATCTTGGCTGTGGTGTCCTCGAGCGTATGGATGAGCACTTCCTCCACGATGCGCTTGCGCAGGTCCTCCTGCTCCACGGGGAACATCACTTCCACGCGGCGGAAGAAGTTGCGGGGCATCCAGTCCGCGCTGCCGAGGTACATCTTCGGCTCTCCGGCGTTCTCGAAGTAGAAGATGCGGCTGTGTTCCAGAAAGCGGCCCAGAATGCTCCGCACGCTGATCGTCGCGCTCATGCCGGGGATGCCGGGGACAAGGCCGCAGATGCCGCGTATGACAAGGTCGATCTTCACCCCTGCGCGTGAGGCTTCGTAAAGGGCGTCGATGGTCTCCTTGTCGATCAGGCTGTTGCACTTTGCGATGATGCGGGCGGGCAGGCCAGCGCGGGCGTTGTCTGCCTCGCGTTTGATCATCTCCTGCATCTTCGTGTGCAGGTTGAAAGGGGCCACGAGCAGTTTTTCAAACTTCGGGCTTTTCGCAAAGCCCGTCAGGGTGTTGAACACAGCGGCCACCTCGCTGGTGATATCCTCGCGGCAGGTGAAGAATGAAACGTCCGAGTAAAGGCGGGCGGTCTTGGAGTGGTAGTTGCCCGTGCCCAGATGCGCGTAGCGGCGTATCCCGCTGTCCTCCCGCCGGACCACGAGGCAGCACTTGCAGTGCGTCTTGAGCTTCACGAAGCCGTACACCACATGCACTCCCGCCTCTTCCAGCAGGCGCGCCCAGTTGATGTTGTTGGCCTCGTCGAAACGCGCCTTCAGCTCGATCAGGGCCGTGACCTGCTTGCCGTTGCGGGCGGCGGCTATGAGGGCCTTCACGATCGGGGAGTCCGTGCTCGTACGGTAGAGCGTCATCTTGATGGCCAGCACCTTGGGGTCGTGCGCGCCGTGCGCCACGAAGTCGATCACCGGCTGGAAGGAATCGTAGGGGTGGTGCAGCATGCGGTCCTGCACCTTGATGACTTCGTAAATGTTGTAGTCCCCGCTGAAGCAGGGCGGCACGTAGGGCGTGAAGGAAGGGCACTTCAGGTCCGGCCTTTCGATCAGGTCGTACACGCTCTGCAGGCGCATCAGGTTGATCGGGCCGTTGATGTTGAAGACGTGCTGACGCGACAGGCCGATGTTGGTCAGCAGGCGCTCCAGAAGCTCGTCGTTCACGCCGTCCTCGATCTCAAGGCGCACGGGGCTGCCCTTGCGACGCTTGTAAAGCTCCTCCTCGATGGTCTGAAGCAGGTTCTCCACCTCTTCCTCGTCGATGTAGAGGTCGCTGTTGCGCGTGATGCGGAAGGCGTGGATGGCGCGGATGTGGTAGCCCGTGAACAGGCGGTCTGCGAAGAGCTTGATGACGTCGCTGAGGAAGACGTAGGACGCGCGGACGCGTTCCGAGCCGGGGATGAACACCACGCGGGGCAGGATGCGCGGCACGGGAATGAAGGCCAGAATGGTCTCCGTCTCCGGGGTATCCGGGTCGTCCAGCCAGAGAAGCAGGTTCAGGGTCTTGTTGCCGAAGCTGGGGAAGGGGTGGGCGGGGTCGCTGGCCAGAGGGGTCAGCACGGGCAGCACCTCGTCGGTGAAGTAACGGTCCAGCCACGCGATCTCGCGCTTGGTGAACTGTTCGCGGCTCTTGAAGAACACGCCTGCCTTGGCAAGGGTGGGGACGATCTGCTTGTGCCAGCACTCGTACTGGTCGTGCACCAGCGAGGCCGAGATGCTGTGGATGCGCCGGAGCTGCTCCTTGGGGCCGAGTCCGTCGGGTCCGGTTTCCACGACGTTGCTTTCCACCTGCTGGATAAGGCCCGCGACGCGGATTTCGTAGAATTCGTCCAGATTGCTGGCGACGAAAGAGAGGAAGCGCATCCGCTCCAGAACGGGGAAACGTTCGTCGTAGGCCTGCTCAAGCACGCGGCGGTTGAAGGCCAGCCAGCTCAGTTCCCGGTTGAAATACGCGCTCTTGCTCCTGTGGTTGTTCTCGTCGGTAGGCATCGAAGTGAATGGTAATGTAGCGTGCGCGGGGCAGGAGATAAAGGAAAAGAGGGGGCAATCTCGCATGCTTTCGCCGTTCCCCAAGCGGCATTCGCATTTCAGGCGTCGTCCGGCAAGAGCGGAAACTCTCGCAGCGCAAGACGGCTTTCCGCATGGCGGCTTGTAATGACCCTTTGCTGTCTGGTATTCACAGGTCATCCACGCGGATGCCGCACGTCGCGGCTCCGCGCTCCCCCGGAACGTCAGCAACCGCTTCCCATGAAGATAAGCAGATTCAGGACCTTCGCCTTTTCAGCAGCAATAGCATCAATTGGTCTGATGGCCGCATGCCAGACCACAGAGTCAGGCTCCGGCGCTCCGGCGCAAGAGGACATAAGCGCGGAGGATATCAGGGCTTTGACGCAGGCGATGGAGGGGCTGGGCGTGACGGTTCAAGTTTCGTATTTTCTGGACCTTGCCCCCGCTGCCAACATGGGCTTCGCGGACGAGGTTGAAGGCGACAAAAAGGGCGGGTGGACGGATCAGGGCCCGGCGAAGGATCTTTCCGGCTTCAAACCGGGACCGTTCAGTTTCAGCGACGTTTCCTTCAAGATCGTCGATCCGGCGGCCAACGGGGGCAGGAGCATCATCATGCTCGCCGGGGGCGACCGGCAGTATTTCCCGCAGAGCGCGACCGTGCAGGCGAAAAACGGCGCGAACGGCAAGTATCTATACCTGCTCCATTCTTCCGGCTGGATGCCGCCCAAGGGCACGACCATCGGCACGATGGACGTTCTGTTCGCCGACGGCTCGACGCAGAGGATCGAGGTCAAGGCGGGCGTGGACGTCAACGACTGGTGGAACCCGCTCGACCTTGAGAACGGCTTCGTCGCGTGGACCAAGCAGGTCCGCGACGTGAGCGCCGGTCTCTACGTCTCGCAGTTCGAGATTCAGGGCAAGCCGATCGAGTCCGTCACCTTCACGTCGGAACGCAAGGCCGTGTGGGCCGTCGTCGCGGCCACGGTCAGCAATACGAAGGCAGAGCTTCCCGCCCCGCACGAGCTTGTGACCACGGCTGGCGCGGACTGGCGCCCGATAGCGGCCAGCCTCAGCGTCGAACCCGGCTCCGCGCTGGACCTGTCCGGCATGCTTGACGGCCCGGCGGGCAAATACGGCTTTGTGGAGGCCCGCGAAGGGCATTTCCGTTTCGAGAACGCGCCCGACAAGCGTGTGCGCTTCTACGGGACGAATCTCTGTTATAGCGCGAACTTCCCCACGCACGAAGAAGCCGGGCGCATCGCCGCCGACCTCGCTGCCACGGGTTACAACGTCGTCCGCTTCCATCACTACGACGACATGTTGACGCAGGACTCGCCAGATTCCATGACGCCCGACCCGCAGATGCAGGACCGCATGGAATACATGATCGCCCAGTGCGAGAAGCGGGGCATGTACATCGTCATCGACCTCTTTTCATTCCGCCAGATACGCAAGGGCGAGATACCTGAAATCGACGAACCCATGCGCGCGGGCTTCAAGGCCCTGCCGCCCGTTCTGGACAGCGCGTTCGTCAACTGGAAGACCTTCGCCCGCAACATGCTGACCCACGTCAACCCCTACACGGGCAGGTCGCTCGCAGAGGACCCGGCGCTTGTCGGCATCTGCCCCGTCAACGAAGACCCGCTGGGCACGGCGTGGCACGAATCCCCCGCAATCGCCAAGATCTACGACGGGTTGTTCGCGCAGTGGAAGGCGGACAACGGCGTCGATCCGAAGGGGCAGGACGAGGAAACAGCCGCAATTTCCCGCTTCCTCAACGGGATACAGCTTCGCGCCGACCGGATGTACGAGGGCTTCCTGCGCGACGAGCTTCACGTGCGCGCGCCGCTGACGGGCACGAACTGCCTGACCGCCATCAGCCTTGCCGAGACCCGCGCGAACTACGACTACGTGGACAATCACCTCTACTGGGACCACCCGCAGTTCCCGCAGCAGTCATGGC
>JBAZHO010000125.1:0-6171 GCA_041652375.1 Opitutales bacterium
ATACCCACGATGCTGTTGCAAACGCTGGTGGAAAACGCGGTAAAGCACGGAATCGGTTGCATTGTCAGCGGCGGCGAGCTGATTATCTGCGGCGGCGTCAAGGAAGGCCGCTGCATATTGCGCATCAGCAACCCCGGCAGCCTGAAGTCAGGCGTGAACGGGACTGGCGTGGGCCTAAAAAATGCCCGCATGCGCCTGCAACGTCTTCTTGGAAACGACGCCAGCTTGCATATATTCGAGAAGGACGGACTGGTGCTGGCCGAAATGAACATACCTGCCAGAAGAGATGATAGGGACCATACTAGTTGACGACGAAAGGCTGGCGCGCGTGGAACTGCGCCGCCTGCTGGAGGCCCATGCGGACATCCGGATTCTGGGCGAGGCGTCCCATGTCGAGGAAGCCCTCTCGGTGATCGCGCAGAATAAGCCGGACCTCGTTTTTCTGGACATCCAGATGCCCGGAGCGACAGGCTTCGACCTGCTCGAACGCATGGAAGGACCCCTGCCGGAAATCGTCTTCGTAACCGCTTACGACGAATACGCCATACGCGCCTTCGAGTTCAACGCGCTGGACTACCTGCTCAAGCCCATAGACCCGGCCCGCCTTGCCGAAGCTCTGACAAGAGCGCGCAACAGCGTTTGCCATGCGCCCGACGAACCCGCATCCACGGAGCCGTCGCACAAGCTCAAGGCCGCAGACAGGGTGTTCCTGCGCGACGGGGACCACTGCTGGTTTCTGCCCGTGAGCGACATCATATTGATCGAGTCCGACGGCAACTACTCGATCGTGAAGTTCGCCGGGCATTCCCCGATGCTGCCGCGCTCCCTAAGCTCGCTTGAGGAACGCCTCGACCCGAACCTGTTCTTCAGGGCCAACCGATCCCAGCTTATTAACCTCCAGAAGGTGCTCGACGTTGACCTCTGGTTCAGCGGGAGCCTCAAGGTGAAGATGGAGGGCGGCACGGTCGTGGAACTGTCCCGCCGTCAGGCAGCGGCATTCCGCGAACGCCTAAGCCTCTGAGGGCGCGACGCGATTTCCAAAATATCGAAAGAAGATCATTTATAGCGTTTTTCAAAAGTCCGCCGAATTACCAGAGAACAAAGAGAAGAGTTTTATCTGCGCTCCTTCTATTTGGGTTTCCTTTTGGCATTTGTTATAAGCAAGCGCGGCCCGGTTTCGGACGCGCGAAAGCGCCCCGCGCGCAGACCGGCGCGGGACGCTCTTGTGGAAACGCTTCCGTGGGCGCTAGATGGCGGAGTCGCCCTGCTCGTCGGTGCGGATGCGGACGGCGTTCTCAATCGGCAGGACGAATATCTTGCCGTCGCCGATCTTGCCGGTCTTCGCGCTGCTCCTGATCGCTTCGATGATCTTGGGCACAAGCTCGTCGGACACCGCGATGTCGAGCATGACCTTGGGCAGGAAGTCCACGGTGTATTCGCTGCCGCGATAGATTTCGGTATGGCCCTTCTGCCTGCCGAAGCCTTTGACTTCGGTCACGGTCATGCCCTGCACTCCAATCTCGAACAGGGCTTCTTTAACTTCATCCAGCTTGAACGGTTTGATGATGGCTTTGACGAGTTTCATATGGGTATTTCTCAGTATTTGGGATTGTTGTTCTGTCGGCTGACGGGAAATGAATCAGAGGTTGGGGCCGGAGAGCTGGAAGTCGGGATAGGCTTCCTGCCCGTGTTCGCCCACGTCCAACCCGCTGTTTTCCTCCTCCTTGCTCACGCGCACGCCCATCGTCACCTTGACCAGATAGAACAACGCGTAGGACGAGGCAAAGGCGAAGAGCGACACGCTGCCCACGCCGATAAGCTGCACCACGAAGCTGCCGTCGCCGAATATGCCCACGGCGAGCGTGCCCCAGAGGCCGCACACGCCGTGCACGGATATGGCGCCGACCGGATCGTCGATTTTGACCTTGTCGAAGAACATGACCGCGAACACCACCAGAGCGCCCGCTATCGCGCCGATCGCGCACGCTGCCCAGACTCCGGTGACGTCCGCGCCTGCGGTGATGCCCACCAGACCGGCCAGCATGCCGTTGAGGCTCATCGAAAGGTCGGGTTTGTTGAGCACCTTCCACGATACGAACGCCGACACCAGACCGCCGCAAAAGCCGGACAGCGTGGTGGTGACGATGACGCGGGACACCATCTGCGGGTCCGCGCTCATGACGGAGCCTCCGTTGAACCCGAACCAGCCGAAGAACAGAAGGAAGCCGCCTATGGCGACCAGCGGCATGCTGTGACCCAGAATGGGCCTCACGCGCCCGTCCGCAGCGAATTTGCCCGTGCGCGGGCCGAGTATCATCACCGCCGCAAGGGAGGCCCAGCCGCCGAAGGCATGCACGAAGGTGGAGCCTGCGAAGTCGTGGAAGGCATGGCCGAACATGCTCTGCATCGTGCCGTTTAGCCAGCCGCCGCCCCAGCCCCAAGAACCGGCGAGCGGATAGATGAACATGGACAGCAGGAATGCGTAAACCATGAAGCTGTCCAGCTTTATGCGCTCGGCCACCGCGCCCGCCACAATCGTCGAGGCGGTGGCGGCAAACATCGCCTGAAATATGAAGTTGGTCCAGTAAGTGAACGGATGACCGTAGGCGGAGGTCATGTGCGTCACGATTTCAGGGCCTGAAAAACTGTTGGCGATCGGACCGCCGAAGGCGAACACGTTGTTGATGGTCCAGCCGCCAGCGCCGGGATACATGGCGTTGAAGCCCCAGAACGCATAGACCATCACGCCCATGCAGACCACATACACGTTCTTGAACAGGATGTTGACGGTGTTCCTGCTCTGCGTGAGGCCGGACTCGATCGTGGCGAAGCCCAGATGCATTATGAACACCAGAGCCGTGGCGATCAGGATCCACAGGTTGTTCACCGTGAACATGGCGGCATCGGGACCTGCCATGAACTCGGCGTAGGAAGCAGGCTGGGCCGGAATTCCGGTCAAGACCGCGGATGAATCTTGCGCGAACGCGCTCCCCGCACCGAATGCCAGCAGCAGCAACAGTACGGGAAGAGACGATCGCATGGTAAGACCAAGCGATTTCTTCATTATCAATCAGTACACGGGGTTTTAAGTCAGACATCCGTCCCGAAACACAGCAGAAACAGGACGGAACGTGGGCATGCAGCAACGCGAATGCCAAGGCCCCGATATTCAGCCATATAGGCAATAAGATGCCAGCGCTGGCCATATTCGACCAACGCCGGACAGGCATCCGCCCGCGCGATGAAAACAGGCTATTGCTCCTGCGCCTGTTCCTGCTTCTTTTTATGCGGCAGACGGCCGTACAGCCAGCCCAGTTCCTTCAGCGCGGCGGCGTGGACCATCAACTGCTCAAACTGGACGTGCGACATGCGCCACTGCCAGTTGCCCATCGACGTGCCCGGCTCGTTCATGCGCGCCTCCGTCCCAAGCGAGAGTATGTCCTGCACGCTGATTACCGTCAGGTTCGCCACCGACTGGTAGCTCTCGCGGATGAAGTCCCAAGCAATGTCCTGCCCGCTCACGCGCAGATACCGCCTCAACTGGTCCTGATATATCCCGGCCAGCTCTGCGTACCACCCACTGGTAGTATCGTTGTCGTGCGTGCCGGGATAGAGAATCTGGTTGGCCTTCAGGTTGTGCGGCAGGTGCAGATTGGCGGGGTCGCCGTCGAAGGCGAAATGCAGAACAGCCATGCCGGGAAGACCCGTGCCGTCGAGCAGCTTATGCACGCCGTCGTCTATCTCGCCAAGGTCTTCCGCCACCAGACGACAGGCGGGGAAACGATCCAGAACGGCGCGGAAGAAATCCAGCCCCGGCCCAAGCACCCATTCCCCGGTGCGGGCGTTCAGCGCGTCGGCAGGCACGCGCCAGTAGTTGTGGAACGCGCGGAAATGGTCGATGCGCACCATGTCGAAAATCTCGAAATTGGCCTCCAGCCTGTCCATCCACCACTTGTAGCCGCTTTCGCGCAGCCGCTCCCAGTTGAACAGCGGGTTGCCCCACAACTGCCCGTCGGGCGAGAAGTAATCCGGCGGCACACCGGCCACGGCGTTCGGTCGAAAGTTCGCGTCGAGGTCGAAAAACTCCGGCTCGGCCCACACGTCCGCACTGTCGCGCGAGACGTAGAAAGGCATGTCGCCGATGATGGACACCCCGGATTCGGCGGCCCACTTGCGCACCTCGTTCCACTGACCGAAGAAAAGATACTGGTAGAAACGCTGGGCCTCGGCATCCTCGCGGACATCCTTAGGCAGCTTGCCGACGCGCACCCTAGTCCAACTCTGAAGCTCCGCCTCCCATTCGTACCAAGGGCGGCCTCCGTGGCTGGCCTTCAGGGCCATGAAAACCGCGAACGAGTCCAGCCACGATGACTTGTCGGCCTTGAAACGCTTGAAGGAACCGTAGCCGGGAATCGCATCCTTGCGCGTCTGCGCAAAGCGGCGGTAGGCCAGCTTGAGGATCGGCCACTTGACGCGGTAGAGCTGCCCGAAGTCCACCCGTTCGGATGACAGGCGTGACACCTCGTCGAGGTCGTCGCCGTGCAGCAGGCCGAACTCCACCAAGACCTCCAGATCGATCAGATACGGGTTGCCCGCCTTGGACGAGAAGCTCGAATAAGGCGAATCGCCGTATCCGGTCGGGCCGGGCGGAAGCATCTGCCAGCAGGCGATGCCGCTCTGCTTGAGAAAATCCAGAAAGCGCCTCAGCTCCGGCCCCAGCGTTCCGATGCCCTGACTTCCGGGCAGAGACGTTGGATGCAGAAGGATTCCGGCGGCGCGTTTGTCGAGCCAGTTGAACAAAGGAGTATTCATCGCGGTGATTGCGGAGACGGCCTGAATGCGGAGCACGTTGCGGGCCATCCTCAAGTATCGGCATAATCAAGGCAACCAAGGACTGTTTTCAATTTTCCCGGCCTTTTCGGCTGACTTTTGAAAAAACGCCATGCGTCGGCTGCCCCGATTCATTGACAGATTCGATTTCAATTTCGGGATACTTCGGCAATCGCTATATCAGCGTTCACAAACTCGTAACGCCTTACGTCTTGCCTTGCCGTCGCTGGAGGCGTGATACATACAACTCGACAAGCGGTATTGGTTATTTGTCCGCCGATATCCGTATGGAAGCCACCTGATCATATTCTCCCATGAAAACATCTGACAACGATCGCGCAATTCAACTGCTTGAGAAGATTTTCAATACATGGACCACGGTCGAAAAGGAGGGGGACGCCATATATCACTCTCCTTCCAACTGGAGCGAGTACAAGCGTTCGATGAAGCTGCTGAAGCGTTTCGATGCGCTTGGCATCGAGGATGAGGATATCATCGAGCACCGCGACACGCTTGAACAGGTGCTGGTGAACTTCGACGTTGCCCACCCGTCCTTCGAAGGAATCCTGTTCCGCAAGATGGTTTACGCCATGCTGGCACTGGCACTCCTCGTCTTCGCGTCGCACTTAAACCCCTTCCACCCGGACATCAACCCGCAGGACTGGGTGACGACGGAGCCAACCGGACTGTCCGCCACTTACCACTCTTTCAACCAGAAAAAGACTCTGGCCGACTACCCGGTCGTAATACCAGCCGGGACGCAGCTTCAGCCGCTGGCCGTGGTCAACGACAAGGCGCAAGTGCGCACGCCCGACGGTAACTTCGGCTTTGTGCTCTGCAAGACGCTGGCCGGAAGCGCGAGCGTGGTCATCAAGGAGAAGACCACTATGTATTCCCTTCCGAACCATAAGGGGGATCAAACGACTCTGACTTCTGGAACCGAAGCGACTTACCTTTCCTATGTTAGTGAACCGGAAGGCGTGCCGAACTCCGCCCAGATTCGCCTTGCCGACGGCGCGACGGGCTACATCAATGCCGAGGGCATGAGCTATGCCATGCTGGCCAGCCTGCCGACGCTGGTTAAGTCCCGCTACGTGGCTCTATCGCCGGAAGTGGCCGAGGAACACGTCGTCGGGCACACGGTGGAGGAGATAGAGGCGCGTTACGGTCCGGCGGAATCCGTAGTCCCCGACGGTAACGGAAACCGCATCGCATATTTCGATAATCTTCGCATCGTAAAAGACGGAGCCGTGAGCATTCAAGTGCAGGCCACGTTGAACCCGCTGGGCGTTGTGACGTCGTGGAAGACCGAATACAGCACGAACGACGTTTACAGCCATT
>JBAZHO010000126.1:0-5290 GCA_041652375.1 Opitutales bacterium
GCGCCAATTCAAGGCAGGGGGCGCACCCCGTGGCGTCCGAACGTTTACCGGGGCTGTTATAACGGTTCTCAAAAGTTTCCCAAAATAGAAACCTAATCTGGCAAGGAAACGGGACAACCGACGTATGCACACGCCCCGGACGCCTCGGAGAGGCGTCCCTACCAACAGATTGCGCATAAACGTCTTATGGGTAGGGACGGCTCTCCGAGCCGTCCGGGGAGACACGCGTTCGTCCTGCGGCTTTAAATTGGCCGACTTTTGGCCACCGCTATATCTGTGGATAAACTCTTCGTCTGCAATTTCGGAGGACTTTTGAAAAACGCTCAAAAAAGCCTCCGACGCTTGGCCGGAGGCTTTCGAAATGGGAAAATGCGGGTATTCCTCGACTAGGCCCTGCGTTTGCGTGCGAAGGCCAGAGCCAGCGCCCCGAGTCCGGCGAGTCCTGCGTAGGTGGCAGGTTCCGGCACCGCTGTAACCGTCCAGTTGGCGGCATCAATATCTCCGGCAACATCGCTCATGTTGATTTCGCCAAGCGTGGAATAATAAATGCCATTCCAACCGTTGATGAACCAAGCAAAAGAGGTGGAACTGTCACTTGTGACGAAATTGACCGTAACGTTCGTGTCTTCCCAGTCAGAAAAAAAGCCGGATATAGCGCCTGTCCCGTCTGTTGTGATGTCGCCGGTACCATAATCCAAGCCAATGGCAAAAGGAGAGTTGAAGGTGGTGACCAAAGTTCCGTTTCCGAAATTGAAGGTTACGGAGCTTAGGTCGGCAGAGGTCCAAGTTTGGTTTATCAGGGAGCTGTTCCCATTGTCCAGAAGCAGCGTGATGTTGATCGCGTCGCCAGTATTCAGGCCAGCGATGGTCGTGTCTTCGATCGTGCTGGTGTAAGAAAAGGAGAATACTGCTGCGTTGGAGCCCAACGACAGGCAGGCGATTGCTGCAGTTGTAAGAAGGAATCTTTTCATTGGTCCGTTTGTAATGGTTTTGCGCGCGAGACAGGGGGTATAGGCTCGGTGTAGACAATATGAGTTTCGTGTTATGGTTTTGTCAAAGCATCACGCAATTATGATGAAAAAACAGACGATTACTCATTGATGCGCTTGGGCGCGATTGACGTGACCAGACCGAGATTAGCGTCGTCATGACGGTTTTCGATTGTTCAAATCGCGTTTCAGCAATCAGTTAACCCACGTCCTGCTTTTATCCGTGTCATCCGCGTAATCTGCGGATAAGTCTTTTCTCTTCACCGTGGAAATCCTCTTTGACGAACGCATTGTGCGCCTTGGCGTGGGCGAGCTGGCGCAGTTCCGCCTCGGGCCGCGCGACGCCGGTGCGTTGCGTGCCGGGCGCTGGCGCATGGAGGCCGGGTCCGCGTGGCACAGGCGTTTGCAGCAGGACGAGCAGGCGCGGGCGGATACCACGGGCGGCGAGGCCCCGCGCTTTGAGGTCGTCGTGTCCGGCGCAGTGCTTTTTGAGGGTTGGCGCATCGAGCTTCAGGGGCGCATGGATCAGGTGCTCGTCGAGGGCGGGCGCACGATTTTGCGGGAGGTAAAGACCGTCTCACACCCCTTGCCGCTGCCGGAGGATCGGCTGCGGGAGATGTACCCCGGCTACTTCGCGCAGGCCGGGGCCTATCAGGTGCTCTGCGGGCTGAATCCGGCGCTGGGCCTGACGGGGGCCGTGGCGCAGCTTTTCTTTGTGGATATCGACGAGGGCACGCGGCAGACCGTGATGGCGGGGGAGGGCGCGCGCGGCAGTTTCGACGCGCAGATTCGCCTGCTTTGGGACTTTATCGAGAGCCGCCGAAGCAGCCGCCACCGCATACTTTCCGCCGAAATCGCGCCGCCCTTTGACGCCGTGCGCAGCGGGCAGGGGGGCACGGAGGAGCAGCTTCATTCGGCCAGCCTGCAAAGCCGCATCGTCCTATTCGAGGCCCCGACGGGTTTCGGCAAGACGGCCTACGCGCTGCATCACGCCCTGACGCGCATGAAGAGCGGCCTTGCGGAGCGCGTGATCTACCTCACGGGCAAGTCCACCGGGCAGATACAGGTGGTGCGCGAGCTTGAGCGGCGCTGGGACGGCGTCGTGCGCGCGCAGCAGATGCGCAGCAAGGCCGAGCACGCCATACAGAGCCTGATGCACACCTGCGGCGAGGGTTCCTGCCGCGAGGGCATCGAGGAGCAGTGGCGGCGTTCCGCGCTCAACCCCGCCGCTCTGGCCGCCGCCGGGCCGCTGCCCTTGGAGGATGCGCGTGCGCTCGGCGCGAGGACGGGCGTCTGCCCATTTGAGATCACCCGCAGCGTGCTGCCCTTTTCGGACCTCTGGATCGGGGACTACAACTACGTTTTCCATCCCCGCGCCTGCTCGGTGTTCATGGAGCAGCCGGGTTTCGACCCCGCCCGCGCTCTGCTGATTATCGACGAGGCGCACAATCTGCCCGCCCGCGTTGCAGACGCGTGGAGCGCGAAGCTGGACGCGCGTCGGCTGGAGGATTTGAGCGTGGAACTGACCTTCGCGCATCCGCCCCGGCGCATCGGGCGCGCACTGGAAAGCCTGCACCGTTTTGTGGAGCGCCTGCCAAAGAGCGAGCGGCACGTTGATACAGTGCGTTACGAGGCTCTGGACCTGTTGCGCGAATACGTCGATGCTCTGCAGGGCGAGGCGCTGGATGCCGACAGTCTGCGCCCCGGCGCGTTCGAGGCTCTCTGGGAGCTTGCGGACGCGCTCGGCCCGCTGGAGAACGACGCGCTGGAGCTTCTTTTGTGGTCGCCCGCGAGGGGGCTGCTGAACATCACCTGCATCGACGCGTCACGCGAGGTGGCGGCGCGGCTCAGGCAGTTCGGCGGGGTCTTGCTGATGAGCGCGACCTTGCGCCCCGTGGAGCACTATGTTTCGGCCTGCGGTCTGGACGCGAAGGATGTCTTCTTTTTGCGCGGCGTCGCCCCGTGGCGCGGCATGGGTTACGAGGTCGCGGCGGATGTGCGGCCCGACACGCGCCTGAAGTCCCGCGCGAGGCATCTGCGATTGACTGCGGAGACGATTGCGGACCTGCACGCAGCGCCGGGGCGCATCGGGCCGGTCGTGGCCGTGTTCCCGTCCTACCGTTACGCGGCGGACGTGGCCAACGCCATCGAGTGCGGCGAGGCCTTTCTAAGGGTGGCCACGCAGCCGCGCGGGCTGGACCTTGAGGGGCAGCGGGCCTTCGTCGAGGACAGCCTCGGCGGGATGGACGTGCTGATGCTGGTGTTGGGCAGCGGCTTCACGGAGGGCATCGACGCGCTTGGCGGGCGGGTTAGCCACGCCATCGTGGTCAGCCCCGCGCTGCCGGAGGCGGATGCCGTGCAGAAGGCCCGCATGGAGACCGCGCCCGGCCCGAACAGCCGCGCCTTTCACGACGTGTACATGGTCCCCGGCATCCGCAAGGTCTGTCAGGCCCTCGGGCGGCTCGTCCGCGCGCCGGGGCAGAGCGCGAAGGTGCTCCTGCACTGCAACCGCTACGCCGAGAGCGACTACATCGCCCTGCTGGACGAGGACTTCCGCCCGCAGGATACCATCCGCACCCGCGAGGAACTGCTCGCGTGGCTTGGCGGGGAGTAGAAAAAGCCCCGGCTCCATCTCTGGGACCGGGGCTTCCATCGGATAAGATTTGCCGCCGCCACACTGGGCGGAGCGCGGGAACTCAGTGGAACTAGTGTGGTGTCCCGCAAGAATCCATTGAAAGTCTGTCTTTGCGGTTGATATAGCGGTTGCCAAAAGTCGGCCAATTTGAAGCCGCAGGACGAACGCATGCCTCCCCGGACGCCTCTTAAGAGGCGTCCCTACCAACGGATGATGAACTACTTACGCATTCTTAAGGTAGGGACGGCTGTCCCCAGCCGTCCGTTTTGGGGCATCGGGGATGTCAGTGACTTTCGCTAACACCACACTAGTCCAGCACTTCCTTTTCGATCATGTTGGCCAGCTTGGTCGTGTCGGCGTTGAAGGCGCGGATGCCTTCGGCCAGCTTCTCGGTCGCCATTGCGTCCTCGTTGAGGTGCCAGCGGAAGTTCTTTTCGCTCACGTCTAGGCGCTGTATAGATTCGTGCGCCGCACCTTCCGGGGTCAGTCTGCGGGCGACGGGGGCGTTGCTCTTTGCCAGATCCGCCAGCAGGTTGGGGGATATGGTCAGCAGGTCGCAGCCTGCCAGCTCTATGATCTCGCCCACGTTGCGGAAGCTCGCGCCCATGACCTCGGTCTTGTGGCCGAACTTCTTGTAGTAGTTGTAGATCATGGTGACGGACTGCACGCCCGGATCGTCGATGCCCCGGTAGTCGTGTCCGGTCTTGCCCTTGTACCAGTCCATGATGCGGCCCACGAAGGGGGAGATCAGGGTTGCTCCGGCCTCGGCGCATGCCACGGCCTGCGCGAGGGAGAACAGGAGCGTCATGTTGACGTGTATGCCGTCCTTTTCGAGGATGCGGCCCGCCTGAATGCCTTCCCATGTGGAGGCGATCTTGATCAGCACGCGCTCGCGGTTCACGCCCTTCTTTTCATACTGGGCGATTATGGAACGCGCCTTGGCCACGGTGGCCTCGGTGTCGAATGAAAGGTTTGCGGCAACTTCCGTGGATACGCGTCCGGGGATGATCTTGAGTATCTCGCAACCGAACAGCACCAGCAGGCTGTCGATGATCTTGTCCACCAGTCCCTGTCCGACGTGCAGGCCGCAGTTTTCGTTTTCAGCGATGGCCTGTTCAAGCAGGTGCTCGTAGCGCTCCTGCTGGACGGCTTTGTAGATCAAGGTCGGATTCGTGGTTGAGTCCAAAGGAGAAAACTCTTTAATGAGTTCGAAGTCTCCAGTGTCGGCCACGACCTTGGTGTGGGTCTTGAGTTGTTCCAGACTGTTCATGATTTTAGGCTTGAAAGTTACTATTTAGGGTCTCTCTCGAAATCTGTGCTTGCCAGACTACTCAAATCGCGCCTTTCTCCGCCTGCAAGCTCCCATGTGTTCGAAATTGAGCATTTGAGGTCCGTCATTCTTGAATGTGTGACCATAGATGAACAAATACCATTTTTAGAGTCAGATTTTATACCTTGGCATTCAAGCGGCTGTAAGTTCGCTCAGGCGGGCCGATGTGGTCGTTTGCAAACCAAGTCGTTCTTTCCCCCTGGTCCGACCAACACAAACTAGGAACTGAATAATGAAGAATAACATCGTTGTGCTCGCGGCCCTCGCGCTGGGAGCGTTTACTGCGACAGCTCAGGACGCCGCTCCGGCATCCAGTCTGTCCGTGACATCCTCGTT